>CAZSUM010000229.1:0-4907 GCA_964610015.1 uncultured Lentisphaeraceae bacterium | reverse complement strand
CCCGCAAATGTTTGTCCGCGAGATTGGCGACTTTCGAGAAATCGTTCGTCGGGTTACCCCACACGGTTGGTGCATCCGAACCGGCGCGGGCGGCCCACTCCCATTCGGCGGCGGACGGAAGACGGCAGCGCGTCCCGGTCTTTGCGGAAAGCCACGCGCAGAAGGCTTCGGCGTGGATGCGGGAAACGCGGCAGACAGGCTGGTCTGGAAGATTGCAGGACCAACCGCGCTCGGCTTCGCTGAACTGGAGAAAATAGCCCGGTTCGATGCGGCTGTCGTGCACGGGATCGAAACGCGCAAAGTCGCGGTTGCGAATCTCATGGACGCCGACCCAAAACGGGCGTGCGAATGTGTGGCGCGGACTCGGGGCCGATGTGAACGAACCGGTGGGCACGCGAACGAATTTGAGGACGGAACCGTCGCCAAGATCGATGGTTCGGGTTTCGCCCGAGAAGGCGTCGCAGGCTACTTGCGGCGAGGGAGGGTGGGGGATGGGTGCGTTGTTGAGCGGTTTTTCCGGCGCGGGTTTTGGTTGGACATAGGCTTGTCGGTAGGCGCGGTCTTCAGGATCGTCATCGACGCCCGCGTAGCGTTTGATGAGTTCGCGGCGGCGGTCGGCCCAGTGCGCGGTCCGCTTTTCGCCCGCGATTTCTGTCCATGTACCGTGTGCGGGTGTGTTGAGATCAATCCATGTGTTGAGCCGATCCCACGCCTCTGGATCAAGCTTTACGCCGTGGTGCCCCGTATCCAACAGACGCACGAGTTCGGTGGTGGAGGCATGGAACTCGCATGGAGTTAGCAGGTGCATGTCGCTTTCGATGGTGTGTCCACGGACGTAAGGACGCAGGGCGAGATAGGCGGGAGGAAAGTGTGCATCGTTGTTGTAATAGGAAGACGCTGAACCGACCGGAATGTCTGGGCGACGGGTGAGGTCGAGGCGTTTCGATTCGACTCCGCTGTGGCAACCGACGCAGAAACGGTCGAGCACGGGCTGAACTTCGCGATTGAACGAAAAGCCTCGCGTCGGTCCATGCCACGGTACAATCTGCGCGGGCGGATGTTCCATGGCGGCCATTTGTTGTCGGATGCCGGAGCCGGAGTTTTGCGGTTCGTGGCATCCGGCACAGGACTGGAGTTCGCCGGGCATGACGACGATCCAACTGCGCATGAGCTGAAGGGCGCGGCCTTGGGCGTCAAGCGGCTGGAAGGCCACGGGGGTGTTGGCAGGCACTTCGAAATAGGCGGAACCGTCCGCTTCGACCGGCACAGTCCCCAGAATCCTTTTGATGTCCCAAGGGCCGTCGAGGCCGACGCGATCGACTTGCCCGCCCATGCCGCGGTAGGAGAAGGCGTAGGAGATGACGCGGAGGGCTTTGACCGTGCCGCGCGGAATGCCCGCAAGGCCTGGACCTTCGTAAACGTCCACGACTTTGACGCAGGCTGGTTGCCCGTGGCACACCTGCGAGGGCCGCGCGAAGGGCCGGGGCGTGGGCTGAAGCAGATGCGGTTCGAGTAGCGCGTAGCCGGATTCCTCGCAAATCAAGGTCATGTTGTCGAACAAGTCGACGAGATAGAGGCCCCAGGCGGCTTTGGCGTCGGGTTGGACGGAAGCCAGAATGTAATTGTTTCCAAGTGGGAGAGGGTAAAGGAACTTGGGCCAGGAGTCGCTGACGAGCCGATCAGCGATGATCGGCTTGACTGGTCGGCCGCGTTCGGGAATGCGCTGTACCACCCCGTCTGCTTCATGACGGCCCGTTGATGGATCGAAGACAATCAGTTCGCCAATACGATGCGTGTCGTGGTGACCGCTGACGACGGCTGCAAAACGGTGAGGGATATCTGGAATCGGCCGCGCATAGAACATCGAATTGGGCCAGTATGAATTGCTGCCGTAAAGCTCGCGCTGGCCCGTGCCATCCGGGTTCATGGTGAACAGGATGCGGGCGACGAAGTGGGGAATGTCGCTGTATTCCCATCGCAGATACATGACGCGGCCGTCGGGCATCTGGGTCGGGCACCAGTTGTGTTCTTGGTCGAACGTGAGACGACGAATCGTGTCGGTTGCGAGGTCGAGGCGGAACAGATGTCCAATGTGCGAACCGCCGCGTACACAGGGGACGCCGATCATGGTGGCGGTTGACAGGAACAGCATGGCGTCGTCCGCGAGCCAGCATCCGGCATAGTTGTCCACATCGTCGTCGGGAATCTGGACGATTTCGCGTGCGGCGACGTCGGGACTGGAGAGATCCAGTTCAAAAATGCGGTAATTGCCCTTTGCGTTATTGGACGTAAACATCAGCCGTCGGGCATCCCAGTGCAGTTGCAGGTCGCCCGCGTAGGCGTGCTCGACGGGCGGCTGCCAGAGCGTTTCGACGCGAGGGGTTGCTGTGCGCAGGCCGGAGACCGTCACGATCTGGTTGGAGAGGCCCTGACGTTTGATTTCGTGAAGGTTCTCCCAGTTGGAGGGTAGGGCGAGGTTGTTGTCTTTCCGGCGCACGGCCACGAGGCGGTCAGCGTCCAGTAGCGGCAGGGCCAGCAGCGCGGCACGCACGCGTGCGACCAGCGCGTTACCGTCGGCGACAGCCGAGGTGTCGCCAACATCCAGCCGTTTTAGCAGCGACACCCGATCGGCGGCCAGCGTGGCTAGCCAGTTGGAATTGGTCAAGGAGCCGCAACGGTCGGGCCAGCGCTGCGCCATGTCGCGGAATGCGTCAACCACGCCGTTCGTCGAAATCAGGGCGACCTGTCTCCGCGTTTCAGGTATGCCAGCTAGGGCTACGCCTGCAACTAGCACAAACAGGAGGACAAGGCTTTTGCTCATGGCGACTTTCCTTACCGTGTTGATCGTTCCCGATGTAACCCAAAAGAGAGGAGATTGTCTGTGCACTGGCTGTCACGCTTTTTCCCATGGCCACAAATCCGATTTTTTGAAACCGTTCTGCGGGCCCGGTCACTGTGATCGAAGCAAGGGGGCGTCCAGTGCGGTCAAAAACAGGCGCAGCAACGCAACAGACGCCCTCGCCCTGTTCGCCGCGGTCGGTCGCGTATCCGCAGACACGCGTTTCAGCTAATTCGCGGTTGTAATCGCTGCGACGGGTAATGGTTCTGTCCGTGTAGCGCGTGAATGCATGCCCGTCGAGAAGGGCGTCCTTTTCCGCTTGGGGAAGAAAGGCAAGGATCGCTTTGGTCGAGGCCGACGAATGGAGGTCTTCAAACGTGCCGGATTCGCACACAAAGCGGAAGGGATGTGTGCTTTGGACTTGCTCTAGCACAATGCCAGCCCGGCGTTCGATGATGGAAATCAAAACGGTTTCATTCACGTTATCGCGCAACGAACGCATGGACGGAAGTGCCGCTTCCATCAGGTTACGGTCGCGAGCGGAGTTCATGAAAAGAGTGGCCACGCGCCGGGTGATCCTGTAGCGCAGCGTGTCGGCTTCGCGCTCGACGTAACCGAAATCTTCCAGCGTGTTCAACAGACGGAGCACGCTGTTTTTGGGAAGGCGCAGGCTGGCGGCAATGTCGGAAAGACTTTCTCCGTCCGCTCGGGCGTGAAGGAACTCAAGAACGGTTAATCCGCGTGCGAGGGCAGGAGCAACCGCGTTTGTTTTACGTTTGGTTTTTTCGATCATGTGTCACCCATTGAACTATGTTCTAAATTTAGCACAACCGTCTGAAGGACGTCAAGCGGGCAGCTTTGCCCGCGGCAACGAGTCGGTGCTCTGCGGACGCCTCGGCACCTCTGCCAAGACTACGGCGTCTCGAAGGGGGAGGCATCCCATCCTTTGTGCCTTTGTATTAAAAACCTTACTTGTTCGAAAAGGTATGACGTTTGATATGATTGAGTGCGAGCACATTCTGTCTATTGAATACGTGTCGTTGAAACTCGCGAATGTCATGGGCTCGATGTCCAAAAGCGATGTGGTACTGGAGGTGTGAGCTGAGAACAGTTTATTTTTGTGTGATTTGTTTTGCGGTGGCTTTGACGGGCAGATCAATACATGCTCGAGAAACAACCAACCTGTTTCCGAATGTTACGGCAAGAATCTGTGAGGGGAAAATTGTTACTGAATTTTCCCCGCTGTGGGTCCATGCAACATGGCGCATCGAATGGCCAGAGGCAATTTCAAATGTCAGTCGACAGGTCCTCGGCATTATTCAGCGGCAGATGATCGACGACTGTTTTGGATCAATGGCTCGAAATGGCTGCGGGGGGGAAGATAAGAAAGTCTCAGAGGTGTATTCAACCCCTGACCGAGCCCTCCAACTCGTTTTCAGCCGCGTGTATAGTAAGCTGGATGTGCCCCCCGAGGATGATCACCCAACTCTGCGGGTGTTTGATTTTATAGCGAACCTGAAGATTCACTTTGTTAACGCGGGGTACATGGGGTACGTTCTTAAAGGGTATGAAAATGAGGGCGGCAATGGATGCCATTCTTATGTGGTTGCCAACGTGTTATCGCTTACGACAGGCCAGTTGTTAAAAGAGTCGGACTTTATGACGCACTCAGGTTTGGCCGCGTTTCCTAAAGCTTTTTTTGATCGCATTACCTATAATGAGGCGGTAAGAAGCTTTGTAATCGGAGACGTGAATGACGCGACGGCAGGGTTAGGGAATTTTGTTATTGTGCCAGAGGGTATCCGATGGTGGGTCCCTGCGTATTCGATTTTTGCGGGCGCCGCTGGGGTTCAGGATTTGCTCATGACGTGGCAGGAGCTTAAGCCGTTCATGAAGCCGGGGGTTGAAAACGTGTTTCAAGCGATTTTTGTGAAGTAGCGACAGACTGGGATTTTTACAGATATGAAACCAACGATTCAAATTGCCACAGCACGGACTCCAGACGGAGAGGAGCTGGTGCTGTACAAGCACGATGCTGACTACTCCATCAAGGTGAACCGTCAGGAAC
>CAZSUM010000228.1:0-4916 GCA_964610015.1 uncultured Lentisphaeraceae bacterium | reverse complement strand
GCCTGTCCCATTCGAAATTCAACCGCTTCATGAAATACATAGTACCTACATTGTCGGTATATTGCAAGACTGCAGTTCGGGCGCACCGAAACGTAAAACGGATCTTCTCTGGAATGAGTGCCTATATTCATTACAAACTGCGGTGGCAGATGAAAACATTGTCCCCAAGCTCAAAAGGAGGTACTATTTGAGCATGACAAAAGCACTACAGGAACTTGAGACGTTCTCCGTCGCGGAACGCATGCAGATCGTGGAGGATCTCTGGGACAGTATTGCGCGAAGTAACGCGAATCTTCCCGTCCCGCAGTGGCAAAAAGATGAATTGACCCGAAGGAAGGAACGCTACCTGCGGAATCCCGATTCGGGCGAAACCTGGGATCAAGTCAAGCAGTCCATCCTCCAACCTAGATGACCGAAATGCCCATACTTCTCCCCGAAGCAAAGGCAGACGCCGCTAACGCCTACCTCTGGTACGAGGAACAATCGCCGGGACTTGGCAGCGAGTTTCTACGCTGCGTCGAGACGGCCCTTTTTGCGATTCAGCGGAACCCTCTCATCTATCCGACGGTTCATGAGTCCTACCGCAGATCGCTTGTCCGTCGATTTCCCTTTGCCGTCTTTTTCGAGTTTGTGCCGAATCTGAATCGCTGCGTCGTCTACTCGGTCTTCCATAGGGAACAACGGGACAGGTAATATGTGGTTAAGAAGATGGGTTTGTGTGGTGTATGCGTTGGGCGTGGACGTTGGGCGTTCGACGTTTCCCGGACTAGTATGGCCGAATATCCAGGAACGGCCGGAGCGCTGGTCGTCGGCTGTCCCACCTTGACCACTCTTTTCCGCCTTGCATCAGGCATCAGCATGGTTTACGCTATTTACCATGATAACAACCGTAACCACGAAAAATATGATCTCCATACCGGTTTCCGTCGGTAGGCGTCTCGGCATCAAGCCGGGATACCGCCTCGACTGGCAGATCCCCCCCGAGTCCTCCGACACCCTGTCGGTACGGGTGATTCCCGATCGCGCGACGCTGTCGGCTCGCCTGTTAGGAAGCGGATGCCGTGCCGCAGCCAAGCGAAAATTGGTGGATGAGCTGGTGCGCGAACGCGAGGAGGATTTGGCGTGACCTATCTGCTCGACACCTCGGCGTGGCTCGCCCATTACACTGGCGAGGCTGGCGGCGCGCAGGTGCAGAAGCTGATCGACAGCGAGGGAGCACGGCTCCTCGTCGCCAGTGTTTCCGTGACTGAATTCACGCGCCGCCTGAAAACACTGGGGCCGGACGTGAATGCTGAAACTGTCCGGAGCGATTATCTGACCATGTTCGACGAGGTCGTTCCAATCGACTTGGACGCCGCCTGTCTGGCCGCCGACTTGAGCGCGGCAGCATCCGCCCGCCTTCCGCTTGTCGATTCGTTGATTGCGGCTGCCGCATGCCTTTCAGGTGCGACGCTTGTCCATCGCGACGCCCATTTCTCCGCCATACCCGCCAAACGTCTGCACCAATTGGCTGTGGCGTGAGATTCCGATCAGGAGACAGCGGGACAGACAGTATGCAACGGGACAGGTTTTACGTGGAACGTTGTCAGGTTTATGCGTGAAGGGCTTTTGCCCTTTGCCCTATTTTACTTGTTGAAGCCCTTGTGGTTCATGAATTCCCAAATGCGATCCATCCAGGTATAGCTGCCTGTGCCTGGGGCGGCCTTTCTCTGAAAACAGTGACTGCGCGTGGCCAGCGTGTGAAGATCGGACTGAATTCCCATCCGGCGAAGCTGCTCCCAGCATTTCACTGAATTCATAGACGCCCAACCGTCTGCATCGCCGTGGATGAACAGAATCGGACAGGTCGCGAGGTCGAATGAGAACTCGGGGACGGGCCGTGCGTCGTCTTCGTTACCGCCCTTTGCATTGGGGGATTCCGCACCGTCTGTGAGCGCGTACGCCGGATAGATTGCGACCGCCCACTGCACGTTGCAGGGAAGCTTGTCCAGATCGTCGACTGGCCGATAGGAGCGGCGTTTCGAGCTGGTTGCACCCATAAGCGTCAGGTGTCCACCGGCTGAGGATCCCATAATGCCAATACGGTCAGGATCGAGCCCTTTTGCAGCAGCCTCACTGCGGACGATTCGAACGGCGCGCTGTAAGTCCTGCCACGCTGTTGTGTGCTTGGCCAGTCCACCCAGCGGACGTGGCGTGCGGTATTTCATCGTCACGACGGCCATCCCCTTTTCGTTTAGGTAACGCCGTGTTGGCGCGACTTCGAATCCGTCCGGGCTGTTGCCCCCGTAGCCGCCCCCTGAGTAGATGATCTGGATCGCCTTTGTCTTCAGTTCTTTTGGCATATGCCACTCGAGATAAGGCAGGCACTGGTTGGTCTGCACATCGGGCATCCGGCCCTCCGGCCAGACCGACTCCTTGGCGTAGTCACCGCGAGCATCGTCATTCGGGTAGCGGGTCATCAAGTCGACTTCTGCGCCGAGACGCCCGTCAAAATTCATCTGGCGGATGAACTCGGAGATACGGTCAAACCAGTGATCATAGGCGGTGCCGTTCTCGCCCTTGTTTGCATCGCCCATGAATCCGTGGGGACGGTCCGCGAAGAGATGGACCTCAGCCGGAATTTTCATTCTGCGGAGTTGGCGGTAGATTTGTGTGGAGCCATTTGGCGAATAGATGTCCGCCCCACCGTGGAAGAGCGCCATGGGGCAGGTCTTGGCGTCGAACTTGAACACGTTCGAGAGAGTGACGTCGATTGCGTCGCCCTCGCGTGTGTTGGGACCGATGAGTCCGTCGGTGAGTGCATAGGCGGTGTAGATCGGCACCGCCCAGTTGACGTGGCATGGAAGCTGGTCGAGTCCATCGATTGGTTCGTACGCGGGTGTGAGGGCGCTGGTTGCGAGCAAGACTGTCAGGTGCGATCCTGCGGAGAACCCGAACACGCCGATCTTCTCAGGGTCAAATCCGCGTTTCTTCGCATCGTTGCGGACGAGACGTACAGCACGTTGTCCGTCCTCCCACGCGCTTTGGTAGATTGGCAACCCTTGCGGACGCGGCGTGCGGTAGGTGAGGCTCACGCAAACGAACCCAAGTTGAGTGAAGTTTTTCGCGACTCGGTCAATCCACCATCCGTCGCAGCAATTCTGATAGCCGCCGCCGGAAATGAGCAACATGCAACCGCCGTTTTCCGACGCTGGTGGCTCGTACCAATCGAGATATGGCATTGGATGTTCCACGGCCTTAAATTCCGGCGCTTTCACCTCCTGGGTGGTCGCTGCGATCTGATGGGACTGGAGATCCGGTATCTTTCCTTCTGGCCACAGCGTGACTCGCTCCCCAGCGAACGCCAGAATGGCAACCAGACACCAAGAAGCAAGAACCAACAGTTTCTTCATTATATCGTCCCCCTAATTTTTCCGTGAGTGCCACCGCGTTACGGCGATTCACCTCGCCGCCGACTTTCATGGCACCCTTACAAATCAAAAAAAAGATTAGCGTAATCAGGATGGATATGGGAGACAAAATGCGCGATTTTCTTCTGTTGGAGTCTAAGGGCCTTTTTTTGTGCCATCAGAGCAGGATGCGATAGGGTTGCATATTGGAGAGTCGAAAGCCGTGGCGGCAATAGAAACGTTGCGCATCGAGATTTACGGTGTCGGCAAGGAGGGTGATTCGGCTGAAGCTGCCATGTAGGGCGAAATCGACCACATGGGTGAGTAGCGTGGAACCGTACCCCATATTGCGGTGTGAGGGATGGATGACTAGATCCTCAAGAAATAGCACGTTGCCGCCGCGAGCAGTACTGATGAGTATTTGCACACTCACCATTCCGATCACGCGCGGACCGTCGCGTAACACGAAGACGCGTCCCTGTTGCGGATTTCCGATCAGGAGATTCAACGCTGCGGTTTGCGTGTGGGCGTCCGGTTGAAACTCCTGTTCCTGCGTAAATAGAAAAGCCAGCAAGTCACAGAGTTGGGGAATGTCGTCGTGGGAGGCTTCGTCGATGGTGATCATCAGGTCCTTGTCAAAGGGTGTCGATTAAAGGTTTCGTACGAGATTGGTGGAGCCGATTCTTTGCGTTTCGAAAACGGACGGGGTCGATACCCAGTTTTTTCAGCTTGTACCGCACCATTCTTGGGGTGATCCCGATTTCTCTGGCAACCGCGCAGACATTCCCAGTCTTTTTATTGAGGACTTCAAGAATGAGAGCGGTTTCAATCTGTCGGATCCGGGTTTTGAGTGTTGTGTTGTTTTGGATTGACATGACATTGGTAAGGTTGGCTCCGAGGGACTGCGGCAAATGTTCCGGTAAGAGCAGGGTCCCCGTACAGAGCAAGACGGCGTATTCAATACAGTTCTCGAGTTCGCGCACGTTGCCAGGCCATGCGTAGTGAGTCAGGATCCGCATGGTTTCCTGTGCGATCTGCGGATAGGGTTTGGTCATCAGATTTGCATACTTGTAAGCGAAATGAGCGGCAACAATCGGGATGTCCCCCAGCCGTTCGCGCAAGGGAGGGATATGGATTGGAAAGACATTGATCCGGTAATAGAGGTCAACCCTGAACTGACCGGAGCGCAAGGCTGCTTCCAGATCCCGGTTCGTAGCGGCAATGATTCGTACATCGGCCATCAGGGTTTCGTTGCCGCCGACCCGCTCGAATTCGCGTTCCTGCAGGACGCGAAGGAGTTTGGCTTGGATCGACGGGGAAATCTCTCCGATCTCATCGAGAAACAGCGTTCCGCCTTGCGCTTCTTCCAGTCGACCGATGCGGCGTGTTGCGGCTCCTGTGAACGAGCCGCGTTCATGGCCGAAGAGTTCGCTTTCGAACAAATTCTCGTTGAGTGCCGCACAGTTAACCCTCACGAAGGGTTTGCCGGCACGTGCGCTGTTGTAATGGATGGCGGAGGCTACCAGC
>CAZSUM010000227.1:0-4937 GCA_964610015.1 uncultured Lentisphaeraceae bacterium | reverse complement strand
AGCGCTTGGGTGAATTAGGACGTAAGATTCATACGGGGCGCAGTCGCAATGATCAGGTGGCGGTTGATATTCGCTTGCATGTGCGGGATCAGGTGCTGGGGTTGGTCGCGGAAGTTGCGGATTTGGCTGAAGGGCTCGTGCGGTTTGGGCGCAAACATGTCAAACAGCCGATGGTTGGACGCACGCATCTGCAACCCGCCATGCCGAGTTCAGTGGGCGTGTGGGCCACCGGGTATGCTGAGACGCTTTTAGATGATCTTCTGATGGTTGAGGCGGCCTATGCTTACAATGATCGGTGTCCGCTGGGATCGGCTGCTGGTTATGGAGTTCCCTTGCCATTAGATCGTGAGTTAACCGCCCGGTTGCTGGGATTCTCCATGCCGCATCACAATGTGTTTCACGCCAGTAACGTGCGAGGGAAGAACGAGGCGGTGTTGCTGGCTGCATGTGGACAGATCATGTTAAGTCTTTCTCGGTTGGCTGAGGATCTGATTCTTTTTTCCATGCCGGAGTTTGGTTACTTTGTGTTGCCGCCCGAGCTATGTACGGGTAGTAGCATTATGCCTCAGAAGTACAATCCAGATGTGCTCGAACTGATCCGTGCCAAGTGTGCGGTGGTGCTTGGACAGGGAGTCGCGGCTAATACCGTGCTTAAAGCGTTGCCGGGCGGCTACAATCGTGATTTGCAAGAGACCAAGGAACTCTACATGGAAGGATTGCGGGTCACGCGTGGTGCCTTGCGCATTATGCGGTTGCTCACGGACTCGCTGACGGTGCGACCGGAAAAACTGCGTGCCGGATTTACGCCGGGTGTTTTTGCAACGGATCGCGCGTTAACCTTAGTTGCCAGTGGAATGCCCTTCCGAGATGCGTATCAACATGTACGAACGCATCTTGAAGAGTTGGAAAATGCCGATCCTGATGCAGCACTTGCCGCTAAGACTCATTTGGGAGCCACGGCTGGCTTGTCTTTTGAGAACTATCAGCTGCGGATTCGTGAAACACGCCGCTGGATTCGTGAGCGGGATCGGCGCGTTCAAGCAGCGTATCGTTCGTTGCTGGGTGTGGCTTTTGGGTCAATCAAGTAAACAGTCTGAATGGGAATCGCATCGTATCAGGATGATACGTAACAGAAGAAGGAGTGAAAAGGATGCTGAACAGGAAAATGATCGTAGGCGTTTGGGCCTGTGTCGGGGTGCTGGCGTGTGCGTTCGCGCAGGAAACTGCGGGCGTGGTTACGGCTGCGGTATCCGAGGCGGCGCCTGATGCAGTGAATGGATACGGAATGTCTTTGAGACAAGCATGGACATACGGTGGCTGGATTATGTGGGTGCTGGCTGCGATCTCAGTTTTTGCACTGGCCATGGTTTTTTACTTCATCACCGTGCTGCGTAGCAATGCGGTCACTCCGCGTGATCTGCTGATTGATCTGGTTGCTCGTGTGCGGGCGAATGATTTAACTGAAGCCCGTCGGTTGTGTGATCGCCATACCTGTCCGCTTTCAGCCGTGGTCTTGGCCGCACTCGATTGTATGCGCAATGTGCCGCAATGTGACGTCTCGTTGTTGCGTAATGCCACCGAGGCAGAGGGCATGCGTCAGGCCGATGCGATTCAGGGTCAGACCGAGTTTCTTCTGGATGTGGCCACGATTGCGCCGCTACTTGGGCTGCTCGGTACAGTTTTGGGTATGCTAACTGCCTTTGGTTCTGTTGCCAGCGACATTGCAAGTGCCAAACCCGTTGTTTTGGCAGCAGGCGTTTCGCAGGCAATTGTTACCACAATTTTTGGTTTGGTTGTCGCCATTCCCTGTATGGTCTTCTACGCTTGGTTTCGTCGCCGTGCAAGTCGGCAAATTGCGAATTTGGAGGCTGCATCGTCTGAAGTGATGACAGCGATGATTGGTGCGAACGCAAAATCCACGTTCATTGACAGGATTGACAAAGCATGAATTTCCGAAGAAAAAACCGGAGTCAGCTTCCCAGTTTCCAGATGACGGCAATGATGGATGTCGTTTTTCTGCTCCTCTGTTTCTTTATCACCACCTCGGTGTTTTCGCAGTGGGAGTATGAGATTAACATCACGTTGCCAACGGCTCAGAGCGGGAAGGTGCCGAATCGTTTACCGGGTGAGATTATCATCAATATTACCGATGACGGTCGGATATCAGTTAACCAGCAGGACTTGACCCTAGAGGCATTGCGCAAGCGCCTTGATCGGCTTTCGCGATATTTCCCAGGTCAGCCAGTGGTGCTCCGTGCGGATAAAGAAACCCGTTACGAAGATTTGATCAAAGTGGTCGACACCTGCCGCAAGGCGGACATCTGGAATTTTTCAATGGCCACGAGTGAAGAGCAATCAGGCGCAACGGAGACTCCATGAGGGGACGGTTATATCGAACGGTGAGTGGTGTCTTGCTGGCTTTTGCCATGAGCACGATGGCCGCTGACTCCGTTGAGATGAACGATCGTTTGCAACTAGCGGACGGCTTGTTTCGTCGTGGACTTTTCGAATTGGCGGCGCGCGAATACGCGGCACTTGTCGAAACGCCCGATGTTCCCGGTTTGGAGAGTGTTCTCTTTCGTTTAGGGGAGTGTTATCGGCGAACCGGAAAAGATGCTGAGGCTGAGGAATCGTACAAGCGTTTGACAGAGGAATATCCAAACAATCCGAATGCTTCGCGTGCTTATTTGCAACGGGCGCTGATTCTCCTGAAAAAAGATGGTGCCGAATTGACCAAGGCGGCCGAGTTCTTTGAACGCTTAACGGGTGAAACAATGCCGCCTGAGGTTCGCTCCGCCGCATCCTATCATTTGGGAGAGGCGCTGGAGCGTTTAAATCGACCAGATGAGGCCTTGACACGTTATGAAGAACTCGCCAAGACGTTTGGTGAGAGCGATTATGGCATGTATGCCAAGCTGAGAATTGCATGGTTGCTTAGTAAAACCAATAAACCGGAAAACACCCGTCGCGCAATGGGCATTTATTTGGATCTGGCTTATAAAGCAAAAGATCCGAAGGTTGCGGAAGAGGGGTTTTTCTTTGCAGCTCAGTTGTCGTTGTTGGATGAGCGCTTTGATGAAAGCGCAAATCTCTTTAAGGTGTTGAAGGAGAAATATCCGCAATCGCCGCGTTTGAAACAGGGCGCTCTTTCGGCTGCTTGGGCGAACTACCACATTGGACGATATAAAGAGGCCTCTGATATGCTGGACATGATCATGGCGGACGTTGATCATGTGGCTCGCGAAGAGATTCTCTATCTCAAGGCCAACTGTCTGCGTCAATTGGAACAACGAGATCAAGCATCGAACGTTTACTCCATGCAGTTGGCGGCCTTTCCAAGGGGTGTGCTCTCGCAGAAGGCTTGGTTTGAACGGCTGAACGCTCTGTATCACGATGGCGCATATGAAAAGGTGCTGACGTTCGCAGCGCAGGATGCTGGGCGCGCTTTTGAACTGCATGCTGACCAAGTCTATTGGATGATCTCGGAATCGGCGATCAATCTCAATAAGCACGACGTGGCGGTGCAGCACTTTCGTTTACTGGTTGATAAATGTCCTGACAGTCCTTTCGTCAAGGATGCGCTCTATCGTCTGGGGTGGCTCTTACAAAAGCAAGAGGCATGGGAGTCTGCATCCTCTTGGTATCTGCAGGTCGCTAAACGCTATCCGAATGATCCGTTGGCATCTAAAGCGCTGTTTGCTTCAGGTGTGTGCTTATGTCGTCTTAACCAAGGCGATGCGGCTTTGCGCGATTGGACGGAATTGTTGACCAAACATCCTGACGCACCCGAAGTTGCGGAAACACTCTATCAGAAAGCAATGGAGGAGTTTCGCGCCAAGCAGGTGCGTGCCGCCGCCGCAACACTGGATGAACGGATGCGTCGTTTTCCGGATGATGCGCACAAGGCGGAAGTGCTTTTCTGGCGTGCCATTGCCTATCGTCAGTTAAATGATGCTGCTGAAGCGCAGAAAATGTTTAGAGCGTGTTTGAGTGCATCTCCTAACAAAGAGTTTGAACGCGAGTCCATGCTGGAATTGGGAATGCTCCTACAACAGGAGGGGCGCAAGGCTGAGGCTGCGACGCTGTTTCAGCAACTGCTGGATGCACCGATTGCGGATAAGCTGGGTGCAGATCGATTGGCCTGGCTGGCTGAGTTTCAGATTGAGCAGAAACAAGAGGGCGCGGCTATGCAAGCTGCCAAACGGCTTGTCGATCTGAACGCCGATAAAGGGTGGGTCCAAACAGGGTGGACGCTGATCGGACGTATCCATCGGAATAAAGGGGAGCGCGACCCTGCGATTCATGCTTTTACCGAAGCGCTGAAAACCGGAGCATCGACCACTTATGGGGCAGAGGCCGCTTTACGATTGGGTGAACTTTTGACCGATTCTGGAAAATTTGATGAAGCCGATCAATATCTGAATAACGCGGCCACACGGGCCTCAACCCCAGAATTGATTGGACTGCGTGCACGCGCCTATGCGGGGTTAGCACGTAATGCGGAGTTAAAAGGCGATACGGCTGCGGCTTTGCGATACCATATTAGTGTGGGAATTCTCTTTGACGATGATACGTTGGTTCCAGCTTCGCTACATCAGGCTGCTGTGTTACTTGAAAAATCCGGACGGTCGCAAGAGGCGACCGCCTTGCGCGAGGAGCTCCGCGCTAGGTATCCGAATTCACCGCTTGTTAAACCTGCTGGGGCTACCGCAGGTGAGAAGGAGGTCACGCCATGACTCCGACGCCCTACGGGTTTAGGCCGCACCAGCAACAAGATGATCATCATCTATTGTTGGCTTGCGTCGCTGTCTTACTTTCTGCTGTTGTCCACTTGGTGCTCATGTATTTCTTTTCCGAATGGGCGTTTTCCGGAGTTTCACCATTACGAGAGCGCGGACGCGAGTGGTTTACCGGAGAACGGGTTCCTCCTATGCGGG
>CAZSUM010000226.1:0-4957 GCA_964610015.1 uncultured Lentisphaeraceae bacterium | reverse complement strand
GGCGTACCTTCGCGTATGAACCTTGGACAGCTCTTCGAGACCTATCTCGGGGTAGCCTGCAAGGTGCTCGGCTTCCATGCTGCGACACCCGTTTTTGATGGTGTGCGTGAAGAGCAAATCGACGACCTGCTACGGCAGTCACGTGCGGTTCAGGAAAAAGAGATCGGTGGAAACGCTTGGATCTGCGAAGAAGGTAAGACCGAGCTGTATGATGGTCGGACGGGTGAACCGTTTGATCAGCGTGTTGTGGTTGGCCAAATCTACATGCTGAAACTCCACCATTTGGTTACGGATAAAATTCACGCACGTGCAACCGGTCCTTACTCGCTGGTCACTCAGCAGCCGCTGGGTGGTAAAGCACAGTACGGCGGACAACGTATGGGCGAGATGGAGGTCTGGGCTCTTGAGGCGTATGGCGTAGCTTATGCGTTGCAAGAACTGCTGACCGTCAAGTCCGACGATGTCAGTGGACGTACGCGTATCTACGAGGCGATTGTGAAGGGTCAAAACACGTTGGACGCTGGTATGCCGGAATCCTTCTCTGTGCTGATGCACGAGTTGCGCGGCCTGTGTCTTGATATGAAATTGCTCGGAAGTGAGACAGCAGCACCTGTGGCTGATCTCGCAAAATTCTAAGGCGACACTCAGGAGGGTCAAAATGAATCCTTATGCAGCAAGAGAAATGATTGGTGGTACTTACGACGCGGCAGCGCATTATGATGCGGTGAGCATCACGCTCGCCTCGCCGGAGACGATCCGCGCGTGGAGCCACGGCGAAGTCCGTAACCCTGAAACCATTAACTACCGGACTTATCGTCCAGAACGCGATGGCCTTTTTTGCGAACGCATCTTTGGCCCCACACGCGACTGGGAGTGTAACTGCGGTAAATACAAGCGCATTAAGCACAAAGGCGTTGTTTGCGATCGTTGTGGCGTTGAAGTGACAGTGTCACGCGTGCGGCGTCAGCGGATGGGCCACATTGAGCTGGCAGTGCCAGTCTCGCATATCTGGTTCTTTAAGTGTAGCCCCAGTCGCCTCGGTCTCATTCTGGACAAGACTGCGAATGAGCTGGAACGTGTGCTCTACTACGACAACTACTTGGTGGTCGAAGAGGGGACCACGGGTCTAGAATATATGCAGCTTTTGACCGAAGCTGAGTATCACGAGAACGTGGAAAAGCATGGCGAGAACTTCACCGCACTGATGGGCGCTGAGGCGATTCGCAAAGCGCTTAACAAGGTGGATCTCGATCATTTGATGCAGACACTCGAAGAGCAGATCGAGACCACGCGCAGCAAGCAAACCCGCAAAAAGATCACGAAGCGCATGAAGATCGTGGAAGGCTTCCGCGTCAGCAATGCTCGTCCCGAGTGGATGATCTTGGACTGCCTCCCGGTGATTCCGCCGGAGTTGCGTCCGCTGGTGCCTCTGGAAGGGGGTCGCTTCGCGACGTCGGATCTGAATGATCTCTATCGCCGCGTGATCAACCGTAACAATCGGTTAAAGAATCTTCAGCTTTTGAAGACGCCGGATGTGATTATTCGTAACGAAAAGCGGATGTTGCAAGAGGCTGTTGATGCGGTCTTTGATAACGGACGTCATGGGCGTGCTGTGGCTGGTGCGGGTAATCGTCCGCTCAAATCACTCAGCGATATGCTCAAAGGTAAAACCGGACGTTTCCGTCAGAACCTGTTGGGTAAGCGCGTCGACTACTCTGGTCGTTCGGTCATTGTTGTGGGCCCAGAATTGAAGATTACGCAGTGCGGCTTGCCAAAGAAGATGGCTCTGACCCTGTTTGAGCCCTTTATTATTCGTCGCCTCAAGGAGAAGGGAATTTGCCATACCGTTCGGACAGCGCGCAAGATGATTGAGCGCCACGATGAGCAGGTCTGGGACATTCTCGAAGAGGTCACCAAGGGCAAGACGGTGATGCTCAACCGCGCTCCGACGCTCCATCGACTCTCGATTCAAAGTTTTGAGCCAGTGTTGATCGAAGGCGAGGCTATTCGTATTCACCCGATGGTCTGTACGGCCTTCAATGCCGACTTCGATGGTGACCAGATGGCTGTACACGTGCCGTTGTCCGTTGAAGCGCAGCTGGAAAGCCGTCTGCTGATGTTGGCGTCTAACTCAATCTTCTCGCCGGCTTCCGGTAAGTCGATTATGACGCCGACGCAGGATATTGCGCTGGGCATCTATTATTTGACGATTCCCAGTCAGCGTGACAAGCTGGCGAACAAGATCGCGGGTAAGTTCTCGGCTGGCGATGAACACCTGCCGCTCTTTAACAGCACGGCTGAGGTCGATTCCGCATTGGCTGAAGCCGCGATCAAGTATCACACGCGTATTCGTTTCAGGAATCCTGATTTTGGCAGCAACAAACGCCGCTTTGGTGTTTCTGAACCGCGCGTGATCGAAACCACCGCTGGTCGTGTGATCTTTAATGAGATCTGGCCGGATGAGTTGGGCTTTGTCAATGACAAGGTCGACAAGAGCCGGCTAGGCGACTTAATTTTGCAGTGCCATCAGGTCGCTGGACACGCACGTACGGTCAAGGCTTTGGATGAACTCAAAGCCTTGGGCTTCAAACACGCCTGTCTGGCGGGTGTTTCCATGGGCTTGAAAGACATGATTCGCCCTAAGAACAAGGATGACTTGATCGCTGCTGCCTATAAAGAGGTTGAGAAGGTCGATGCCCAGTATCAGACCGGTGTCATCACCGATGGTGAACGTCATAACAAGATCATCGACATCTGGACCGCCGCAACCGAAAAGGTTTCGGATGAGCTCTACAAGACGATTGATCGTAACGTGACGGAAAAACAACCGAATCCGGTTGAGACGAATCCGGTTTACATGATGGTCGACTCTAAGGCGCGTGGTTCAAAACTCCAGATTCGTCAGCTCGCGGGTATGCGTGGTTTGATGGCTAACCCCTCAGGCGAAATCATTGAACGCCCCATTACGGCCTCTTTCCGTGAAGGATTGAGCATTCTGGAGTACTTCATTTCAACGCACGGTGCACGTAAAGGTTTGGCTGATACGGCGCTGAAAACTGCTGACGCCGGTTACCTGACGCGTAAGCTGGTTGATGTGTCGCAGGATGTTATTATCACGATTCAGGATTGTAACACGGTTAACGGAATTGAAGTCGAGTCAGTGGAAGAGGGCGATGAGGTCCTCATCCCGTTGCGGACTCGTGTACTTGGACGAACAGCCCTGTACGATATCCGCCACCCAGCCACCTCTGAGTTGCTGATTCCTGCTAACGCTGAGATCGACGAAGTAGCCTGTAAGTTGCTTGAGGATGCGAATATCGAGCGTGTCTGGATTCGAAGTGGACTCACCTGCGACGCGCCTCATGGTATGTGTGCCAAGTGCTACGGTCGTGACCTCTCAACCGGCAAGCAGGTGGAAATTGGTGTAGCCGTTGGTATTATCGCGGCACAATCGATCGGTGAGCCTGGTACGCAGTTGACGATGCGTACCTTCCACATCGGTGGTACTGCTTCAACCGTCTCGAAGATCCCTGAAATCGTGCTTAAGAACGCGGGCTTCATCAAGTATGTGGATCTGCGTATCGTTGAGAACGATGAAGGCAACACCGTGGTTCTCAATAAAAACGGTGCTATTGAGATCGTGGATAAAAATGGTGTTGAAATCGACACCTACAATCTGCAGATGGGTACCATCCTGCTCGCGCAAAACGGTTCAGCCGTCAAGGCGGGTCAGCGTGTGGCCGTCTGGGATCCGCATTCCGTGCCAATTCTCGCTGAGAAACACGGTGTCGTGTCCTTCCAAGACTTTGTGGATGATGTCACGGTTCGTACTGACCAAGATAACGAATCAGGTGCATCAACGCTGCTGGTTTTGGATACCAAGGAAGACCTGCATCCGCAGATCATTGTGACTAATCCCAAGACCCATGAGATTCTCGGCTTCTATCATATTCCGGCTGGCGCAATTGTGATGGCAAAGCAGGGGGCTCAAGTCTCCCCTGGTATGTTGATTGCTAAAACGCCACGTAAAGAAGCGAAGACGCGTGATATCACGGGTGGTTTGCCTCGTGTTGCGGAACTCTTTGAAGCTCGTCAACCGAAAGATGCCGCCGAGATTTCACGAATCGAAGGTGTGGTTGACTTTGGTGAGCACCAGCGCGGCAAACGCTGCCTGATTGTACACGATGAAGGCGGACACGACGAAGAGCACCTCATCCCAATGGGTAAGCAGGTCGTTGTGTTCAAAGGCGACCACGTCAAGAAAGGTCAGCAGCTTACAGAAGGTCCTGTGGTTCCACAGGAGATTCTGGACGTTTGCGGACCGCAGGAGTTGCAGCGCTATCTGGTCAACGAAGTGCAGCAGGTCTACCGTCTTCAGGGCGTGGAAATCAATGACAAGCACATCGAGATCATCGTACGACAGATGCTGCGTAAAGTTCGGATCACCAATCCAGGCGATACCGAATTCCTCTGGGGCGAGCAGGTGTCACGTCAGAAGTTCCTTGAAGTCAATGAGCAGGTGCTGGCATCCGGTAAGCGGGCTGCTGAAGCGCAACCCGCTCTGTTGGGTATCACCAAAGCTTCTTTGGAAACTGACAGTTTCATCTCCGCAGCCTCCTTCCAGGATACAACACGTGTCCTGACTGATGCAGCCACGATGAGTCGCGTTGATGAGTTACGCGGCTTTAAGGAAAATGTCATCCTCGGGCACTTAATCCCTGGCGGCACTGGCTTCCCATTGCACCGCCATATCAAGCTCGTTCCGTTGGCTGAACCCATCAGTGAAGAGGATATGGCCGCGTTACAAGTTGAAGCTCAGACACAGTTCTATGAAGTGTTTAACTGAGAATGTAGGTTTACGTTATACGGACAGGAGAGCATGCGTCTCTCCTGTCCGTCACACACCTTAAAATATCCCTTACAAGGGGTTGACTTTCGGCTGTGTGCGTGATTAAAT
>CAZSUM010000225.1:4087-4966 GCA_964610015.1 uncultured Lentisphaeraceae bacterium | reverse complement strand
CCGTTTTACAAATAACACCTCGATTCCAGCTGAAGATCTGCGATCATCCTTTGGTCAGCGTCCTTGGTATGATCCACGCGGCTGGTTTACCGATACACCCGTTTCGGCACAGGATATGGAAGATGCTCGCCAGCAGGCTGAGGATGTCTATCACAACCATGGCTTCCTCGATGCTAAAGTCGCCTCTCCTGTCATGGAAAAGGTTGGCAAAGAAAAGGTGGATGTTGTTTTTGCTGTCACGGAGGGGGATTGTTACAGTGTCGAGTCCACCACGATTCGCGGGGTAAGCCTCTTCCCAGAACGTGAGGTGCTTGAGTCATCCCGGTTGAAGGTCGATGCGCAGGCCGGGCAACAGGCAATTGATGATGCAGCCAAGGATATTCGCGACTACTACGGGTCACGCGGGTATGTTGATACGATCGTTCGTCCGCTCAAAGAGACGGTACCTAATAAACCGGGGCGGATGTCGATTACCTTTGATGTGCGCGAGGGCGAGCTAGTTTACATTCGCAACATTGTGATTCGCGGGAACAACAAAACCAAGGATAAGGTTATTCGTCGTGAGGTGTTGGTTAGTCCCGGCGAAATTATGAACGAGCCTCGGATTGAGCGGAGTGAAAATCGTCTGAAGAACATCGGCTATTTTGCCAATGTACGTCACTATAGCGAACAAACAGGTCAGGATGGGACACGCGATCTGGTTTATGAGGTTGAAGAGCAACGCACGGGCAACTTTATGATTGGCGCTGGCTTTTCCAGTATCGATAGTCTGGTGGGATTCATGGAAATCACGCAGAGCAACTTCGATATTCTCAATTGGCCGAACTTTACCGGTGGCGGGCAGAAGGCGCGTTTGGGAGTTGAACTTGGCTCACGCCG
>CAZSUM010000225.1:1293-4077 GCA_964610015.1 uncultured Lentisphaeraceae bacterium | reverse complement strand
GTCTCTTGGACTGAGCCTTGGTTCCTTGATCGTCCGTTGGCACTGACGGTTGAGGCCTATCGTCGTATGCGCTGGTATGATCAGTACGATGATATCCGTACGGGTGGTTCGGTGGGGCTCTCCTATCCAGTTAAGATTGGCCGTGTTGGGGTGCGCTATACGCTGGAATTGGTGGAGATGGACGATGTCGAGAGTGACGATTGGTACGCTGATCCGAATGATGATGAAGATTCCGATCTCTTCTGGGGTGAAGGCGCTACGGATTACTTTAAACTGCAGGAAGACGAGTACGGGGGTGCGATTAACAGTGTGATTCGCTTGTATTGGGCACACGACACGCGTGATCAACCTTTTGTTCCGACTCGCGGGTATCAGACAACGCTCTTCGGTGAGTTATTCGAAGGCGCTGTGGGTGACAACGAGATCTACAAAATGGGCGCAAACTATCGTCGCTGGATTCGCATGCCTTGGTACAAGCATGTGTTGAGTTTGCGTGGACAATTGGAAACAGTCGAAGCATACAGCGGCGATGTTCCGATTTATGAGCGGCTCTTCTTGGGTGGACCGCGTACCATTCGTGGTGTTGAGTATCGCGACATTGGTCCCAAGGTTTATGGGGGTAGCGGTAGCAGCAAACATGCGCCGATTGGTGGTCAGACACTGGCCATGGCAACGGCTGAGTATACGGTTCCCGTTTTCAAAGCCGTTCGCGTGGCAACCTTCATGGATGTCGGTTCGATCGGTGAAGACGCTTTTGATCCAGAGCTCTCAGATGTCTGTGTTTCGGTAGGATTGGGTCTACGTATTGATATCCCAGGCTTCCCAATTCGTTTCGATTTTGCAAAACCGATTGTTGAGGATGACGACTATACCGATGAGGAGATCTTCTCCTTTGCAATCGGATTTGAATAAGGGGACTATGATGAAACTAGCAGGATTGATGTTGGCGACACTACTCGCCGCGACGATGGTGACAGCACAGCAGGGTGGAACCGCTGTGGTCAATATGGTTGATTTGGTTCGTTTTCACCCCAGCCGTGAACGCGACCGTAAGTTGATGCAAGATACCGAAAAGGAGTTTCAGACTAAACTCGATAAGCAGCGTGACCGGTTTGATGAATTGCGCGCTGATTATGAAAAGGCCGTCAAAGAGGCGCGTAACCCGGCATTGAACGAAAAGGCGCGTGCAGAGGCCGAAGATAAAGCCATGAAGCATCGCGATGTACTGGCCGAGGCAGATCGGGATTTGCGTCAAGAAATGCAAAAATTGCAACGTGAGTTGGGGGAACTTGACACACGTCTATTGCGCCAGGTGACCAGTGATATTCGTGAGATCATCACGAAGTTTTCACAGGAAAAACAGTATGCAGTCGTGCTCGATGGCACAACTATCGCCTATTTTGATCCTAAACTGGATGTGACCGATGAGGTCCTCAAACGGTTGGGGGTCGATCCTAAATTGCGTCATGAAGCCCGCGATAAGGCCGAAAAAGCAGAGAAGGAAGAAAAAACGGCAAGTGCATCTGCAGGAAAATAATGGTGATGACGGCATCAGAGTTAGCAGGACGGTTACAGGGTAGCCTCAGTGGTGATGGCGATATCGCAGTGCATGCGCTCGAAAGTCTAGCGAACGCGGGTGTTGGCGATGTCGCTTTTTTTAAAGATCACAAATATGCGGCGCAACTTGCGTCTACTGGCGCGAGTTGTGTGTTGGTGCCAGAGTCTTGGGCAGGGACGTGTCCAGCGCCAGCCGTGATCCGCGTGTTTGATCCTGATACGTCTTTTACCCTCGCAGCGCCGTGGTTCGCGCCGCTACCGCCAGTTCGTCTGCCGGGTATTCATGCCTCAGCGATTATTGCACCGGATGTGCGCATCGGGAAAAATGTGCATATCGGTCCGTATACCGTAATCGAGCAGGGGTGTTTGATTGGCGATGGTTGTATTATCGAGGCTCAGGTCTTTATTGGTCAGGATGTCACGCTGGGGGCATCGTGTCACCTTTATCCGCAAGTCACCATACGTGAGGGATGTACGCTGGGTCAGCGTGTTATTCTCCACTCTGGGGTACGTATTGGTGGAGATGGGTATGGGTATACGCCCAGCATCCATGCTGATGGCACGGTGGAGATCAACAAGATTCCTCAACTCGGCAGTGTGGTGTTGGGGGATGATGTAGAGGTGGGGTGCAACACCACGATCGACCGTGCACGTTTTGGTCGGACACGTATTGGGAACAGCACAAAAATTGATAATTTGGTTCAGATTGGACATAATGTACAAATCGGTTGTTGCAGTGGTGTGATTGCACAAGCGGGTGTCGCAGGGAGTACGCGAATTGGCTCTGGGTGTCTGATATGGGCTCAGGCTGGAATCTCTGGGCATCTGGAGATTGGCGATCGGGCACAGGTGGGGCCCAAAAGCGGTCTCTCTAAGAATGTGCCTCCCGGTGAGTATGTCCTTGGGTTGCCAGCCGTTTCAAAGCGCGAGTTTGCCAATACACTGCTTTTGCCTCGGCAGGTTGAGAAGCTCAAAAAGCAAGTTGAGGAGCTACAAACCCGTCTTTCGGCGTTGTAACGGTTTGATGGCTATGTTGATGTGCCTCCTCGTTTCTCCGGTCTTTTGCGACCAACCTACTCGGTTGCCCTCAGTGGTGACAATTCAGCAAATGGAACCCGATGGAGCTCTGCACGCTCAACGATTGAGTAGGTGACGGATCTAAAAGCAAGCACGGGCGACCGTGTGATTGTTTCTAATGCCACCTATGGTAGGTTGTAAAGTTAAATG
>CAZSUM010000225.1:0-1283 GCA_964610015.1 uncultured Lentisphaeraceae bacterium | reverse complement strand
TGGAACGCTTCCTTTTATATCTGCGGCATTTAACTTTACAATTTTCGGTGCAAATATTTGCGGGTGTTTTCCCTTGGTATTCCAGCCGCTGGTAAGCTAAACTGTCCTCTCGTTCGCGAACGATCGTCTCGCGGGTTGGAGAAGGAGAAACAGAAACATGATACGCATGGTATGGATAATAGTGGCGCTCACCTTCGTGGCATTGAACACACGAGCGGACCTGACGGGTGAGCGGAAACGCTCTGCCGTATTGCTCGATGGTGTGGCGGCCTATGTGAATACGGAGATGATTACCATTGCGGATGTAATGAGTGAAGTCCGACGTAGTCCGTGGGCTGACACGGCACCTGAACTGCGTGAAAAACGGTTGCGCGAACTATATACCGCAACGCTCAACGCATTGATTGATCGCAAGTTGATCTTAGAGGCTGCCAAAAAATCAAAAATGGAACTTCAGTCTTGGGCGGTCGATAATCGAATCCGCGAGATCGTTGCCAACAACTTTGATGGTGATCGTGCCAAGCTTCACGCTCTGCTGGCTGAACGCAAAATAACTTTTGAGGAGTGGCGCAAGAATATCGAAGAGGATCTGATGATTACCGCGATGCGGTTTCAGCAGGTAGAAAAGCGAGTGACGCCCACTCCTGTTGAGATTCGTGCCGAGTATGAGGCCAATAAAGGGCGTTATCAGACAGAGACCGCCACAGCGGTGAGCATGATCATTCTCGATCCACCGGAACAGGCGAGTGATGAGAGTGTCGAAGCACGTGCCGAAAAAATTGCAGAAGCACTTAAGTCTGGAACCTCTTTTGCGTCGTTGGCCCAGACCTACTCGAAAGATGCCAAAGCAGCGCAAGGGGGCTCATGGGGGAAAGTTAATCCAGTGGATATGTTCCGCAAAGAGATCGTTGAAGCGTTAGATAAACTCAAGCCAGGGGAGACCTCGCCCGTGGTGATACTCGATGGGTATGGGTATATTGTTCGCAAGGATGAGCAACAGGATGCTCGCTCACTAACTTTTGAAGAGGCTGCGGCCTACGTTGAGAGTCATCTGCGAATGCGTCAGGCGGAAAAGCTTTATAAAGAGTGGACGGATCGGTTGCGTACCGAGGCGTACATTAAGGTTTTTGAGCTCCCTACAGCGAAGTAAACGTGTGAATCTCACCTCACCATCGCAAGTTAAGACTTGGTGCATTGAGAACGGGTTTCACCCCAACAAAAATCTGGGGCAGAATTTCCTGATCGACCGCAACATTCTCGATGCCACGCTTGATGCCGCTGGC
>CAZSUM010000224.1:0-5006 GCA_964610015.1 uncultured Lentisphaeraceae bacterium | reverse complement strand
TAACGCCTCCCGACGCCATTCCCAACGCGCCCCGAGAAGCGGTGCCAGCCGCCGAACCGATTTCCTCTTCCGTGGTGGCGCCCGCCGTTGAAGCCACCGAAGAGGCCACTGCGGCCCCCGCGTCCACGGCCAAACCGTAAGCGTGGGCACCAAGCCCCAACTTGACCCCACTCGTTGAACCTTTTAAACCTTGAACCTTTAACCTTATTTTCCGCTTATGTCGCGAATAACTCATATGATCGCCTTTGATCTCGGCGCACGTTCTGTACGAGCCGTCTGGGTCACTTTGCGAGGATCTAAGCCCGTGATCACACGTGCCGAGAATCTCGCCCTGCCTCTGGATGAGGAGTCTCCCCATAAGCTGATTAGCTCTTGGGCTGACAAGCTCGGTATCAGCCGCCATTTCTGCGCCATCCCCCTGCCGGGTTCATTGACTGTTTTTCAAAGCGGTCGAATCATGCACAACGACCCGCGCACCGCCGAACAGGTGGCGGCCATTGATATCGCCCAATTCAACGAAATGGCTGGCGATGAAATGGCCTTTGATGTGCTGGCCTTTGACGATCCGAGCGAAGTGGGTAACAAACGAACGTTGATGACTATGGCACGACCCGCAGCCATTAACGAAACCTTACAGTCCGCCTCAGCATGCCATTTACGTCCCGCTGATCTAATCGCCGCCCCAGTTGCGCTCTACAATGCGCTGGAACCGTTTGCAGGCAAACACGTCGCGCCTTGGTGTTATATCTGTATTGGACACAACCAAACCGAGGTTGCCATCGGCATCAAAGAAGGGTTGCTCTTTGCGCGATCGCTTCCTGTTGGTGGCAAGCTCTTTTCGGACGCCGTGGCCCAAGCAACCGGGTTGTCCGCAGCACAAGCTGAAGTGCGCAAACATGTCGACTGCGGACTGCGTGAACAAGATGCCTGTTCTGAAGCCTTATGTGGTGCCGCTGACCGCTGGTTATCACAGTTTAATGCCTGCCTTGGCGTCTATCGTAGCCAGTTTCATAACAGCAAGCAGGTCGTTACGCAACTGGTCCTCACCGGTGGCGGCACACAGCTTAAAGGGCTTAAAGAGTATCTCGCTGCGAAAAGTAATCTGTATGTGATCCTCGCCACAGAACTGCCTCTTATGCCTGAAAGCCATAAGAAGTACGCCGGTAACTACGATCTTGCCTATGGTCTGGCGGTCACGGCGTTACAGGCAACGCCGGTCTATCTCTCTCTCTTGCCTGAGGATCTGAAAAACGAAGTGGTCTTCCGGGCCAAGAAACCTTGGTGGTTTGCGGCCGCACTCTTTTTGATTGGTGCCATGGCGTTGTACTCCGCCTCTGGTGTTGTTTTGTTGCGCCGTGATGCCGCACAACTCGATGTCCAACGTGCGTTGTTGCAACGCCGCCAATCCATTGACCAGCAGATTCAGGCTCTCAAACATCAGAATAATCAGATGCTGACCAACTCGGTGCCGCTGGCAAAACTTCTCATGAACGGTCCGCTAGCGCGTGAAGTTCTCAGCCTCGTCGCCTCGAGTGTGGACCCGAATGACTGGATTACGCTTTTTTGTGATGAAAAGATCTACAATCCCATGGAGCAGGAAGAGGCAGCCAAAGCCGCAGACCTAAAACCTGCCGTACGTAATCCCTTCTCACTGTTTCGCACCTTACGTCCCTCTGTCGCGCCAACCGTTCCCGCAACAGGAAGTAACGGCACGTCCGGCAAAAATGCGGGTCAAGCCGCAACGCTCAAAAAAGATCTGCTCAATCCGCTTAACAACATTTTTATTGTCGAAGGCTACACTCCGAACCCAAGCTTAAAAAGTGTCCGTGAAATGATCGATCGGCTCAAGACCTCTCCGGCTATTGTGCGTGTTGATTTGCGCAGTGATGACCAAGTCTTCGCGCCTGTCGGCATCCCTGAGTTGGAGAACGAAAAAATTCCTGATTTTCGCCGATTCGTTATCGAGCTTGAGGTGACCCGTCCATGAATAAACCCTCCCTTCAGATTTTCAAAACCGAACGCATGCAGGTCGCGCTGATTCTGTTTGCTGTTATTCTCAGTGCCTTTCTGACCTATCGGCTGGTTGTGGTTCCTCAGCGTGAGATGGCAGAGAACAATCTCCATATCCACCAGAAACTAACGCAAAGCCGCTATGCGACCCTTTCATCCGAAAACATGCTTACGATTCAATCGCAGGAAGCAAGCAACTTAACCACGCTCTCAAATGAGTGGTCGCACATCGTCGCACGTCTGGCAACCTTCCCTCATCAACTGGGCCTCTCTGGCACAGAAGTGAACCGTATTGATTACAAAGTCGAACTCTACGAAATTCGTGAACGCCTACGAGCCAAGTCTGAAGAACTGAAGATTCAACTCCTCCCCACTGAACTCGGATTGGATGAATCTGTGGCGAGCAGTGATGTGATTCGCGTTAGAATGTTGCAACTCAAAGCTGTAGAAAAGCTAGCAGACCTCGCATTAGACCGTCAGATTCAAAGTCTCGTTGAGATCTATCCGCTAGAGCCTGTTAAACATCGAGACGCCTCCGGCCACCTCATCTTTGATGAATATCCGGTTCGAATTGAGTGCGACGTAGAATTTGAAAATCTCTTCACCTTCTTTCAATCTGTGTTTGAAGAAAATCAGGTCTTTGTTTTTCGTAATTTGAGAATTGAGTCAGGGCCGACTTTTGCAGCAAAACTCCGCGTCAAAGCGGTTCTTTCCGCCCTGCTGTTTGATTAGAGGAGTGCTTATGGACATGTTATGGAAATGGATTATGCGCCTCAACGCCAAAGCCTTTTGCCTAGTGGCGTTGATCTTATTTGTAGCTACAGCCAGCTTCTGCTACTGGCAGTTTACGCATCCGATGCCCCCCTTTAAGGATGGTGAGAATCAATTACTGCCTGACGCTCCTCAAGTCTGGACAATTGGCACGTTGGATTTTGTCACCAATCAGCTCGCATCCGAGAGTCTAATTATTCCGGTAGACCCCTTTAGACCGACCATCGAGCAGATCTTCACGAACGAGGTTGAACGAGCTGCCTTTCTCAAAGCACTCAAAGCCGCGCAGGAGAATGCCAGCGGAATCGCAAAAACCAAGAACGGCAACCCCGCAAATACAGCCGCGGGCGAAAAAGACAAAAATCCCTTTGCGCATCTACGCAAGAAAAAGGCCGTTCAACCCGATGGCCTACGCGGTCCTGATGGCCAACAACTGGTCATTCCCAAACTGACCTTCATCGGATTTTTTCAACGCCCAGATGGTAAGCAGGCGGCCATGTTTCATGATTCAACGGAGCAAACCTCCTCTTTTTATGATGCGGGCAAGTCGGTTCACGGTGTAGAAATTCTGTCCGCAGATGTGCGAACAGCCAAAATCCGTTTTCCAGATGGAACCACGCGCGATCTTGAGATCGGTAGCAGCATCGAACTCGCGCCTGAACCAGCCAAGCAAAAGCCCATTGCAAAACCCGTAGCGAAGACAACTCCTGCGGCTCAAGGCAAGGCTGTTGCCAAGGTGAAGCCTGCTGCCCAAGGCAAGGCTGTTGCCAAAAAGCAACCGCAAAAGAACCCCCCAAAAAAATAACCCGACTTTTTTTCTCATGGAATCAAATCAATCCTATCGATATGCCTCTGATGATCTTCTGGCAGAAGTTTCGCAACACCTAGTCGATCGTGGCCTCCTAACACCTGATAAACTCAGTGAGTTGCAGAACCGCGCTGCGCTGACCTTGCAAGGAATCGACCGCTTACTGATACAGGAAGATATCGTCAAAGAGGCTGACCTGTTGCAGGCCTTTGCTGATATTTGTGGCATCCCTTTTCATACGATCGGCGACTTTAAAATTGAACAGGAAGCCATTGAGAAAGTCAGCGCAAAGGTTGCGTTGCGCCACCGGATCGTTCCCTTGACGTTCCAAAACGGCATTCTCTTGCTGGCGGCTAGCCGTATCCCAACTCTTACGACTGTCGATGGATTGCGCATGGTCCTCGATGCTGGGATCGAGTTTGTGCTCTGCCCTGAGAGTGACATTGCCATGTCGCTTACCCATTTTTATGGGCTCGGCGCGGAAACCATCGACCAGCTCATTGCTGAGGCTGAAGCCATGCCGCAGCTTGAAGAGAACGAGGACATCAATGTCCAGACCCAAGAAACCGGCATGGTTCGTTTCATTAACTTGATTATTGCCGAAGCGATCCGGATGGATTGTACGGATATCCATATTGAACCTTTTGAGGATACGCTCCGACTACGCTACCGGATTGATGGGATTCTACAGGAAATCCCCCTCCCCAAGGGTGTTGAGCGACTCCGCAATGCCGTCTCGTCCTCTGTCAAAATTATGGCAAATATGGATATCGCCGAACACCGCAAACCTCACGATGGGCGTATTAAAGTTCGCTGTGGCAGCAATGATTTTGACCTGCGTGTTTCAGTATTGCCGACCGGCTGGGGTGAAACGTGCTGTTTGCGTATTCTCAACCGTGGAACCGTCAAAATTGATCTCGATACGCTCGGTCTGTCACCCTTCCAACTTCCCAAGATTGCCAAACTAACTGAATTGCCGCACGGGGTTATTCTCATGACCGGCCCCACGGGTTCTGGCAAGACCACCACGCTCTATGCGTTGTTGGCCCGACTCAACAAAGCCGGCACAAAGATCATCACCGTTGAAGATCCGGTGGAATATCAGATGCAGGGAATCAGTCAGGTGCAGACCCACAGCAAAATCGGACTGGACTTTGCCAGTGTTCTACGCTCAATTTTACGTCATGATCCGGATGTCATCCTCATCGGTGAAATCCGCGACTCAGAAACCGCCGACATCGCCGTCCGCTCGTCACTGACTGGACATCTGGTTCTGAGCACCTTGCACACCAACGATGCCCCCAGCGCCGTCACCCGAATGATCGACATGGGCGTCGAGCCTTATCTAATTTCCTCTTGTGTCGAGGGTATCGTAGCCCAGCGTTTAGTCCGTCGCGTCTGTCAGAACTGCAAAGAC
>CAZSUM010000223.1:0-5051 GCA_964610015.1 uncultured Lentisphaeraceae bacterium | reverse complement strand
GAAGCGAACGAGAGCATGGTCGATTCCTTAAGCAGTCTACAGTTTAGAAGGAACTGCCGCGTAATAGGCAGGAGGACTTCTGATTCGCTAGCATGCTAAAAGTGCTATCACCTGTCAATTCGGGATCAAAGGGCGTCAAAAATCGATCAGTTGCCTGTAGAGGATTTTGAAAGCCGACGGATAGCGTTGCCGCTGAGTCAGTGATGTGATTTAATAACAGCAAATTAGTGACACGCGGCACGCGGGTGTGCGTTGAGCATAAATGACAAAAAAAAGGTTTTTAATATGGCTGGTACAACGTATGAAATGACTGGGACGATCAAGGTGATCTTTGAGCCGATGACCTTTCAAAGTGGGTTTACAAAGCGGGAGTTTGTGATGACGATGGAAGATGACTACCCGCAGGATGTTAAGTTTAGTTGTGTGAAGGATCGTACGGCGTTATTGGATCAGGTGGCTGTCGGCGACCGTATCAAGGTGGGCTTCCGGATCCGGAGTCGCGAGTACAAAGAGCGTTATTATACGGATCTTGAGGCGTTTCGAATGGACAAGTTAGATGGCGATGGCTCTTCGGTTTCCTATGAGGGGTTTGAACCGCCTCCGCAGGATGATCCGACACCCTTCTGATCGTTGCGGGGCTATAACGCTTGATGTCGGGTGATGGGCGGATGCGTTTGGGGTATGCAGGAGATGCGGGAATGGGTGATGCACCAAAGAAATTGTCCGAGTTGATCGCACTGGGTGCGCGGTTTCTTGAGCAAAAGCAAGTGTCGGATGCAGGCGTGGCGAGTGAGCTTTTAGCTGCCCGCCTTTTTAATTGTGGTCGGCTGGAGCTGTATCGGCATGCAACGAGTGTGCCGCCACCGCGGATGGTGGATGCGTTGCGCCGTGGGTTGCAACGTGTCGCTAAGGGCGAACCGGTACAGTATGTCTTGGGGCAGTGGGATTTTCGCGGACTGACATTAAAAGTGGACAACCGGGCGTTGATTCCAAGACCTGAAACAGAAGGGCTGGTGTCGCTTGTTTTGTCTTCGCCACAGGTGCGTGCAGCAGAAAAACCTCTGATTGTGGACGTGGGAACAGGGAGTGGTTGCATTATTTTAAGTCTGGCCCAGGAGCTTAAAAAAGGGATTTTTGTTGGACTCGATATCAGTCCTGCGGCGTTGGCGCTGGCGCGTGAGAATGCGGTTTTGACAGGATTGAGTGAGCGGGTGTTGTTTGCTGAAAGTGACGGATGCGGGGAGTTTGATCCTGCGAGTGTCGATGTGTTGGTTTCGAATCCGCCCTATATCGCATCACAGGTAGTTGATGGACTAGCCCCGCATATTCGTGAGCATGAGCCGCGCTTGGCATTGGATGGAGGGGCGGATGGGTTGGTGGTCTTTCGCGCGTTGTTACTTGATGCGATGATGGTCCTCAAACCGGGTGGCGTGGTCTTTTTTGAGATTGGTGATGATCAGGGCGCAGCGATGCACGAGCTAATGGACGAATATGGGTTTGCGGAGGTAGCGATTAGGAAGGATGATGCTGGGCGTGATCGGTATGCCACGGGTGTGCAACGTGTTTAATCAGAAAAGGCGCGTCGTGTTCGCGCCAAGGGGATGACCATGTATTTTGTTGGACCGCATGTTTCAATTGGTGGTGGCGTGGCACATGCTCCGGAGAATGCCAAAGCACTCAATGCTTTGGGCTTTGGCATGTTTGTCAAAAATCAGCGGCAGTGGACGGCGGCACCCTATACAGAGGAGTCGATTGCGGCGTTCAAGAAACAGATGGCGGATGATGGTTATACTGCGGCCCACGTGATGCCCCATGCAGGGTACTTGATCAACCTAGCGAATCCAGATGAAACCGCACATGCCAAATCGATGGGATCACTGTTGGATGAGCTTAATCGCTGTATGGCGCTTGGATTGGACAAGCTTAACTTGCATCCAGGGAGTCATCTGCGCAAATTAACCCCACAGGCAGCCTGTGAACGCGTTGCGCGATCGATTGATGCCGCTCTCGAGCAGACAGAGGGCGTGACCGTGGTGATTGAGAATACGGCGGGTAGCGGGGGAAATCTAGGGTCTGTCTTTGAGGAGATTCGGATCATCATCGAGGGTGTATCGGACAAGTCACGTGTGGGGGTTTGTCTTGATACGATGCACACCTTTGCCGCAGGTTTTGATATTCGTACACGCGATGGCTTTCTTAAGACCATGGCGCATTTTGATCAAGTTGTGGGGATGGCGTATCTGCGAGGCATGCACTTGAACGATTCAAAGGTCGCGTTGAACTCGCATGTGGATCGGCATGAATCGTTGGGTGCAGGGCTGCTGGGGATAGAGGTCTTCAAGTGTATTATGACCGATTCGCGGTTTGAGAATATGCCGTTGGTCATCGAAACACCGGATGAAAGTCTATGGGCTGAAGAGATTCGGCAGCTCATGGCAATGGCTGGATAACACGTGCGGCAGCGTGTGTGGCGCTTCCCCAGCTCAGGGCATGGGATGAAAAGACGCGTTTCAACTCGCTTGTGGAGAAGGCGGTTAGTGCTGCTTCAGTCCACTGGGTTCCAATTTGGTCTGGGTGGTGGGCATCAGAAGACCGGATAATCGGGAGCCCCTGTGTTTTTTCGCGCCAGACTTCTAGATCGGCAAAGCGGGTTAGTTCGACCGCATCGAATCCTTCATCACCGGCAAGCGAACCTAACTGTGACGTGATGCTGAAAACCGTGCGATCAATATGTGCCGCAATGAAGAGTCCTCCCAACGCATGGATGCGTTGCCCCGCTTCGTGGATCGTCAGGCGTGTGGGCGCACTTAACAAGTGCGGTTCGAGCTCTTCGATCTCTTCGTCAACAGTGACCACGGCTTGAGGACCATAGATCTCTGGGGCATTCTTTCGTTTCGGCAAGGCTGCGTAGACTTGTTCAGTCAGATCAGCGGCTTGTGCCAGCGTATCGAAAACAGCTAGGCAGTGGACCTCCTCCGCAGTGGTGACTTCCATGCCGAACAAACAGGCCAGATCCAGACGGCGACAGGCCACGGCTAACGCTGGGCAGTTACGCGACGAATTATGATCGGCAAGCATGATTCCATGCAACCCCACGTCTTTGGCTCTGCGTGCCAGTGCCAACGGTGAAGCGTCGAGATCGCCACAGGGCGAAAGACAGGAGTGTATATGCAAGTCGAAGCGGAACATGACTCTCAGTATGGCTGGAACTTTGGGGTATTTCAAGCTGCGGAATTCCATTTTGTCTTCAGACCGTTGTTTGCTACACTGATGCCATGCGAGTGACTCCCCAAAAACTGTGGCTTTGTGCTGTGCTGAGTTGTCTGGCTGGCCCGCTTTGGGCCGTTAGCGAGGTTTACGCACCGCCTGCGTTTGATCACTATCAATCGATTCTCGACCGAATGCCCTTTGGTGATTTGCCAGCGGGGTTTGGTGCAGAAGCAGGGAAGGTTGTGGAAACGAAGAGCGAGGCACAGGCGCGGGTTGAGCAGGAGCGTCTTGCAAAGCAGGTCAATATGTCGGCGGTCAATATCACGCCGGCAGGCAAGACAGCCATTGGATTTACCGATCTTTCTGCGAAACCGCCTGTGAACTACTATTTGCTGGTAGGGGCTGAATCTGGTGGTTGGAAAGTTCTCGCTGCAGACTATGATAATGGGACCGCCACCATTGAGAAGGAGGAGGTATCGATCACGCTCAAGTTGGGTGCGGGGATGGTGACTGAGCAGCCAGGGAAACCAAGCGTGGCGGGCAACCCTGTCAGTGCGCCACCGGCTACAACGGCATCAACCGCACCTGCAGCCGGGGGGTCCACTCTTCCTCCAGGGTTGATCCGGCGGTCGCGCGGCCTTGCGTTGGGGGTGGTTCGGGATGTTGACCCTCCCGCCAAAGCGTCTGCGCCTGCAAAAACCTCCTCTTATGTCGAGCGCCATCAAGAGCGCGTGTTACAGCGCGATAAAGACGAGCAGGCAGCACGCGCAAAAATGCAGGCGAACTTAGCGGAACTAGCGCGGAAAGCCGCTGCCAATGAAATACAGCGGCGCGTGCAAGAAGATGCTGAGGCTAGGGCAAGTGAGCCGTTGGATCGCGGTGAGTACCAGTAAATAAGGGGCAAGCGCGCAGGTTTTTCACCCCTTGGGAGTTCTCCTCATATGACGCCATTTGCGCGTACAGCTCTGCTTTTGGGGCAGCAGGCAATCGAACGACTGGCAACCTGCCGTGTGGCTCTTTTTGGCTTGGGGGGTGTGGGCTCGTTTACCGCAGAAGCTTTGGCTCGGGCTGGTATCGGGCAGATGACGTTGGTGGATGGTGATTGCGTCAGTCCTTCAAATCTCAATCGGCAATTGGTTGCGCTACATAGTACTTTGGGAGTTCCCAAAGTTGCGGTCATGGCCGCCCGGATACGGGATATTAATCCCCTGGCTCAAGTCGAGCCTTTGGAGCGATTTTATCTTCCTGAAAATGCCGACACGCTGGATCTGGCACACTTCGACTATGTGGTGGATGCGGTGGACATGGTTGTGGCCAAAGTGGCTTTAGCCGTGCGGGCGAAAGAAGCCGGCGTTCCGCTGATCAGTTGTATGGGCGCTGGCAACAAGCTTGATCCCACACGTTTTGAGGTCGAAGATCTATTCAAAACAGAGGTTTGTCCTCTTTGCAAAGTCATGCGCCGCGAACTGCGTCAACACGGCGTGACAGCTCTCAAAGTGGTGTATTCACGCGAACCGCCACGTCGTCCTAGCGCGGATACGCAGACCTCAGATTCTCCGGCTGGACGCGTACCCACGGGGAGTGTTTCGTTTGTGCCGTCAGTGGCAGGTCTTTTACTTGCGGCTGAAGTGGTGCGTGACTTGATTGACTCTCAGCAGCAGACGCAGTGATCCCCTCGGCGAGAAAAACGCTAGGGGGTTTCTTCGTCGACGTTGAAGGTGATCTGGTCGAGATAATAACAACCATCGGCATCGGACGGTGCAATAAAACCTAGCCAACTCAGTTGGTCAAAGGCGGCGCTTAAAAAGGGCAGAACGAGCTGTTTTTTCTGCGTTGCACTG
>CAZSUM010000222.1:0-5059 GCA_964610015.1 uncultured Lentisphaeraceae bacterium | reverse complement strand
CTGGCGGCCGCGCATCCGGAAGGGAATTGGACCCCGATGATGGGCTTCGATCAGGCAGTTGAGCGAGCCAAGCAGCTTGGCACCGACCCCGTGAAGGGCCTCACTTCCGCACAGGTCGAGGCGAGTCGCAACACTCACGGAGACAACCAGCTTCCCGAGCCACGCCACACACCGGTGTGGGAGCTTTTCGTGGAGGCCCTCAAGGATAAGACCCTTCTTATCCTGATGGGGGCGGCCGCGCTGTCCGTTGGGGTCGAGGTGCTGCGCGGTCGCGTCGAGGACGGGTACCGGCCGCATTTCATTGATGGCATCGCGATCATGGTGGCGGTGGCCATCGCCTCCCTGGTGGCGACCCTGAACCAAGCTCGGGCCCAGAAGGAGTTTCGCTCGCTGCGGAAGGTTCGCGAGGACATCCCGACGAAGGTCCGTCGCGATGGGCGCGAGCGGCAGGTTTCGATCTTCGAACTAGTGGTCGGAGACATCGTCGAAATCGGCTGCGGGGACCGAGTTCCGGCAGACTGCGTCTTGGTACACGCCCTCAACTTCTCGGTCGATGAATCCCTGCTGACTGGAGAATCGGTGCCGGTGCGAAAATCGGACGCCGATGACGCTTCGACCGCAATGGGGAAACCGGGCGGCGACGATTTGCCATTTGTTTTTAAGGGGACGCTAGTTGTGGCTGGTCAGGCAGCAGGAATCGTCAAGGCGATTGGCATGGAAACCGAGTTGGGAAAAATCGGCACGGCGCTTCAGTCGGTCGAAGAGGAACGGCCCCCCCTTCAGGTACAGACCAGTAAAGTCGTCCGCGTCTTTGCGCTCACGGGCGGCTTCCTCTGCGTGCTGGTGGTTGTCGTGTATTGGCTCACGCGCGGCAACCTGCTTGAGGGTTTTCTTGTCGGGCTTTCGCTGGCGATGGCCATGCTCCCCGAAGAATTTCCGGTAGTACTGACGGTGTTCCTCGCGCTGGGTGCATGGCGCATCTCCCAGCACCGGGTGCTCACGCGGCGGGTTCCCGCCGTCGAAACCCTTGGTTCTGCAACGGTCCTGTGCGTGGATAAGACGGGCACGCTGACCCTCAATAAAATGACGGTCTCCGACATTGTCGCGGGCAACCGGACGTTTACGATCGGAAAGCAGAAGGATTCGCTACCCGAAGAATTCCATGAGGTGGTCGAATACAGCATTCTCGCCAGTCCCGCCGATCCCTTCGACCCGATGGAAAAGGCCATGAAGGAACTAGGCGAGTGTACGCTGGCCAACACCGAACATCTGCACGCGTCATGGACGTTACAGCGCGAATACCCTCTCAGCAAAGAGCTTCTTGCGATGTCACGTGTGTGGACCTCCAACGACGGAAAAGAGCTTGTCATCGCAACCAAGGGCGCGCCCGAGGCGATTGCGGATCTGTGCCACTTCGACAAGGCCCGCAAAGCTTGGCTGGAAGGCAATATCGATTCGCTCAGCAACCAAGGCAAACGCGTAATCGGCGTGGCGCGAGCGCATTACAGGAAGGCGGAGTTGCCAGAGAAACAGCACGATTTCCATTTCGAATTCCTCGGACTGCTCGGGCTCGAGGACCCGGTTCGTCCGAATGTGCGGGGAGCCATTGAAGAGTGCTATGCGGCAGGCATTCGGCCGATCATGATCACGGGCGATTACCCGGGCACGGCCAAAAGCATCGGCAGGCAGATCGGGCTCAGAAACCCTGAGAGTCATATGACTGGCACCGAACTGGAGGCCCTTTCCGACGGGCAACTCGCGCAACGGATACGGAACGTCAACATCTTCTCCCGTATGGTACCCGCGCAGAAGCTGCGCATTGTCAAAGCGCTCAAGCTGAACAACGAAGTGGTGGCGATGACCGGCGACGGCGTGAACGATGCCCCCGCGCTGAAAGCCGCGCATATCGGTGTGGCCATGGGCGAACGGGGCACCGATGTCGCACGTGAGGCGGCCTCGCTGGTGCTGCTGGACGACGACTTCAACTCCATTGTAACCGCCGTACGCATGGGCCGGCGCATTTACGATAACCTCAAGAAAGCGATGATGTTTGTTCTTTCCGTCCACATACCGATTGCAGGGCTTTCGCTGATTCCCGTTGTGATGAACTGGCCGCTGATTCTTTCGCCGGTCCATATTGTTTTTCTTGAGCTGATCATTGACCCCTCCTGCACGCTGATCTTTGAAGCGGACAAGGAGGAGGGCGATGTCATGAAGCGACCACCGCGCAGTATCCATGCGAAGCTGTTCGACGGACAGACCCTGCTAAACTGTTTCTTTCAGGGCAGCCTGACACTGGTTGTCACCATCGCCGTTTACCTGTTCGTCTTGCACGATCACTCCGATGAGGCGGCACGCGCCTTGGCGTTTCTCACACTGGTCGTCTGCAACTTGGGCATCATCCTGTCCAACCGCTCACTGTCCCACTCCGGCTTCAGCATGCTTCGGGCGAAGAACGCCGCCTTCAAGTGGGTTGTAACGGGAACCGTGACTGTTTTGGGGCTCATTCTAACCGTACCTTTTCTCAAAAAATTGTTCCGGTTCGGCACGGTCTCTTGGTCAGACCTGTTCCTTGCCTTGACGGGAGCGTTTGTGACAATCCTCCTGATGGATCTCGTGAAGGTCGTTTCCATGCACAGGATCGCGATCAAACAGGAAGTTTAGTTTATGTACATTCATCAGGAATTTCACAGGGCTGACCGGATCGGTTGGCTTCGCGCCGCCGTGTTAGGTGCGAATGACGGGACCATCTCGGTCGCCAGTCTTGTCGTTAAAGTGGCCGTATAAACGAAGCTTTAGCGCGAGTCTTTGCGGGTCTGCCGGCGGTAGACCGCGAGGGTCGTTCCGAAATGTAACTTAAAGAGCGTTCCCAGATGGCTGGCACTGGCAAACCCGCAGCTGTCCGCAATCTCTTCAACCGCCATCGCCGATTGCCGCAGAAGCGTTTGAACGCGCTCAAGTCGGACACGCATGATTTCGGCGTAGACCGTGCGCCCCATCACCGATTTAAAACGCATTTCCAGCGAACGCCGAGAGACTCCTAAGTGTTTCACAATGTCATTCACGGTAACGGTGATGCCAGCGTTGATTCGGATAAACTCGGAAGCACGGGCAACCAACGCGTCAGAGATCTGAACGGTTTCTGTCGAACACCGTGTCACCAAATACGAGAACCCGTAGGTAATGATCGTCTGCCGGAAAGTCCCACGCGGCTTGCTTCGCATCATCTTATCGAGCACGCTGGCCGCCTCAAAACCCGCCTGCTCGGTATTCATCTGAATACTTGAGAGCTGAGGGGTAGTTGTTTCACAGAGCATCTCATCGTTATCGACGCCCAGCACGGCTGCCTCCTGTGGCACAGCCACGCCTGCTTTCATGCAGGAATCAAGCACTTGGCGGGCCCGTACATCGTTGGCGACAAAAATTGCGGCAGGCTTGGGGAGCGCTCTGAGCCACGTGCAAAGCCGATCTTGCTCCAAGGAGAAATCTTTCCGCGCGGATTGAGAAAGCCGCGGATAGACAGCGCAAGTGCATCCATTTTTTTGGAGGCTATCACAGAATGTTGCTTTGCGCTCTTCCGACCACGAGGCATCGTTGACCTGACCAACGAAGGCGAAGTTGCTGAACTTCCGCTCGAGAAAGTACTCGGCTGCGGATTTTCCGATCGGTCGGTTATCACACTTGACGCGACTTATCCGTGATAGCGGATGCCTAGGACTAAGAATCTCATCCGGCGGGTTGATGATGATCGTTGGAACATTGGCCGTCAAGAGACGTTCAGCATGATAGTGGTCATCCATGTCCACAATGATTCCGGTACAGCCCCAGGCCGCAGGATTAAGTAACTTCTGTTCACCCTCGCGTCCTTCGATGATATGGACTGCCCAAGGACCGTGCAAATGAACGAACTGCAGAATTCCCCGCAACAATTCCCGGCAGGTTTTGATCGATGTTGGCAAACGCAAGGCCACCTGTGGCATTTGTGTCCGTATTTGATTCATACAGATTCCTATATATCAAAAACAGTCTGAAAGGAAAATTCGTTTTTGCGTTATTCTGATATTAATTTTGCGCTAATCTGACTTTCACAAAAAACGACGGTAGAGTATAGTGATCCTAACAAATGGTTAATCTTATTAGGGGGGCGAAATGGGGGGACATCGATACCGGATTTTTCACACTGCTTTTTTTGCACGGCTCGCTATCGCCGCTTCTGCGCTCTTTGCTCACACAGGACAAGCCACCGCTGCTGACACCGTTTTGCCGCTTGATGGAATCTGGTCGTTGGCCATTGACCCGCAAAACGTTGGCCGCGAACAGAAGTGGTTTGAAAAAACAGAGCTCGCCGCCGCCAAACCGGCCAAGGTCCCGTGGATTATCCAAGAAGCGTTTCCCGCCTATCACGGCGTGGCTTGGTATGCACGCGAGTTCGCGGCCCCTATCAACCCGTATGTGAACGGACGTGTCCTGTTGCGGTTTGAGCAAGTGGATTATCTGGCCGAAGTGTGGCTCAACGGCGTCCCCGTGGGCGGGCACGAAGGCGGAGAGACCCCTTTCACACTCGACGTCACCGACGCCGTCAAGCCTGACAAAAAGAACCGTCTGACCGTGCGCGTGCTTAATCCGACCGATGCACCCATCGACGGTATCCGCCTCAGAGAAACAGCCAAGCGTTGCAAAGAGGGTGGCAAAGATTTCGTTGCGGGGGGCAGTTTCAACCACGGCGGAATCACGGGAGGTGTGGCGTTACGCTGTGTTCCCTCCGTTTATTTAGAGGATGTGTTTGCCAATCCGACGTTCCAAGCGGATGCCGGTAAAATTCAGATCCGGTTCGTTGTCCGTAATGTAACGGGCTCCGCTCAAAAAGCGCACATCGCTCTATCTGCGGCTTCGGCCCGTAGCGGCGAAACGATGGCGACGTTTACGCTCGACCGCGAGATTCCAGTTGGCACCTCGCAGGTGGAAGCCGACCTGCCAATCAGTAACCCGCACCTCTGGAACCTAAACGATCCCTTTCTTTACCGCGTCACCGCCCGCGTCGCCGTAGCTGGTTCCACTG
>CAZSUM010000221.1:0-5063 GCA_964610015.1 uncultured Lentisphaeraceae bacterium | reverse complement strand
CCACTCCCGCCAAGTCTGGAACATCGCATAGAGTCCTGGCACCAATACAATTCCCAAAAATGTCGCGGCGATCATACCTGCCAGCGTCGTACTACCAATCGCTCGTCGACTCGCTGCGCCCGCTCCTGTCGCAAAAACCATGGGGATGATGCCTAACACAAAAGTTAACGCAGTCATCAACACCGCACGATACCGCTGACCCGCACCTTCAGCAGCTGCAGCAACAATCGATTCCCCCTCTTCTCTGCGGACCTTGGAAAACTCGACAATTAGAATCGCGTTCTTACTGGCCAGCGCAATTAGGAGAATCAATCCGAGTTGCGCATAGATACTGAGCGACATATGAAGTAACCGTAACCCGAATAACGCACCGGCCATGGCCACAAAGATTGAAAACATGACTGGCATCGGGATCGTCCAGCTCTCATACTGGGCCACGAGAAAGAGGTAACCGAACACCAACGCTGCCAACATTAGAATCAGGGTCTGACCCGATGCACGTTGTTCTTGAAAACTCAGCCCCGACCACTCAAAGGCATACGTTTTGGGTAACGTTCGAGACGCCATCTCCGCAATTTGTGCCATCACTTCGCCACTACTGGCCCCCGGCACAAGTTGCGCGGTGATGCCAGCGCTGGGAAACTGATTGTAACGGGGATAGAGACGCGGACCAACCTGCTTCTCAAGAGAAACCAAACTGCCCAGCGGAACCATCGCCCCACGCGAACTCCTAACATACAGTTTGAGTGCATCTTCCGGCGTCCGACGCCCCGACCAATCAGATTGTACAATCACCTGATTGACCTGCGTATCGAGATTCACATCGTTGACGTAGTATGAGCCAAAATAACTCTGCAAGGTCGAGAAGACGGTCGTAACTGGCACATCCAGCATTTCACATTTCAGCCGATCCACATCCATGCGGATCGAGGGTGTTTTGGCGGTAAATCCGCTAAAGGCAAACAAAACCCCCGGAGTCTGATTGATTTCAACAAGGAATTTTTGCAACACAGCATCTAGATTGGCAGGGTCACTATCTGTGAGCGACTGTAGCCGAATATCCAGGCCGGAGTTAACCCCCAATCCCGGAATCGAAGGCGGCATGAAAAAGTTCACTTCTGCCCCGACAATTGAGGCACACCTGCTACGGATCTTGCTCATAACCTGAACCGCTTGTAATTCAGGTTCTTTACGCTCGCTCCAGTGGTCGAGCCCAATGATCACAAACCCCACGCTTTCCGCGCGTCCACCCATCATACTAAATCCGCTGATCGCCTGAACAAAATGAACGCCCGGCACACTCCGTGTGGTATCGCTAACCGCACGCATGATTTCATCCGTGCGTTCCTTAACCGCGCCCTCTGGTAAACGCACATCCGCAAAAATGACTCCTTGATCTTCCTCGGGCAGAAAGGATGCAGGCGTTTGTTTAAACCAAACCCACGTTATCACTATTGTACAGAGCAGAATCAGCCCAGTCAGAAAGATCCGTCGCGCCAAAAAGACCGCAAGAGAGACATACCCCTTCCGACACCGATCCAGCGATGTATTAAACCACCCCAATGGCCCACGCCGATTGGCTTTAGGAACCGTCAACATGGTCGCACAAATCGCGGGACTCAGCGTCAGCGCATTCAACGTCGAGAAACAAATTGCAATCGACATCGTCACCGCAAACTGCTGATAAATTTTTCCCGTGATCCCAGAGATGAACCCGACAGGCACAAAGATCGCCAAAAGCACCAAGGTCGTTGCAATCACTGCACCCGTCACTTCGCGCATGGTTTCATGTGTCGCAGTCTTGCGATCCATCCCGCGTGTGGCCATCAAATACTGTACACGTTCCACAACTACAATCGCATCATCCACCACCGATCCAATCGCCAATACGAGACCGAAAAGAGTCAGGGTATTAATGCTGTACCCAATCGCGTTAAGCACCGCAAATGTGGCAAAAACCGAAACAGGAATGGTCAGCGTGGGCACCAATGTGGCCCGCCAATCCTGAAGGAAGAGATAGCAGACAAAGATCACCAAAACGAACGTCAGCATCAGTGTTGAGATAATCTCACGAATGCTGGAACGCACAAATTGCGTCGCATCGTATGCCGTGATGATCTCCATATCTTCTGGCATTCGTGCGCGGATACGTGTCAGCTCATCCTGAATGGCATCCATGGCTTCGATCGCATTGCTACCCGGCTTCTGAGCGATAGCGAGCGAAACCGAGTCTGCACCATTGTAAATTCCGCTGAAGCCATAGTTATTTTCACCCACGTCAACAGTACCGACATCCTTAAGACGTACAACGCCGCCCTGCTTCTCGGCACGCACAATGATCTCTCGGAAATCCTCAGGATTATTCAGGCGCCCTTGCGTCTGAAGTGTAAAGGTCTGCCGCACCTCCCCGGCATTGGGAGCCGCACCAGCGGTTCCCAATGCTGCCTGAACATTCTGATTCTGAATCGCAGTAACCACTTCTTGGGCGCTCATCCCCAATGAGGCCAGTCGCTCCGCATCCAACCAGACCCGCATACTGCGCTTCGGACCGTAAATCGTGGCATCGCCCACCCCAGCGATACGAACCAAGACATTCTGAATGTGGTTATACGCGTAATCTGACAACGCCAAGCGATCATGCGTACCGTTTGGCGAACGCAGGGTCAGAAATCCCAACATGTCCGATGATCGTGTAAAAACAGAAACGCCCTGCTTTGTGACCTCAACCGGTAACTTCGGCGTCGCCTGCTGTACACGGTTCTGAACTTTGACCATGTCCAGATCGAGATTGGTACCAATCTCAAACGTAACGGTCAAGGTGTAGTTGCCCGCGTCATCGCTGTCAGATGCCATGTAGAGCATGTCATCCACACCGTTGACCTCATCTTCAATCGGGATGGCCACACTATTTGCCAGATCACGCGCATTGGCACCGGGATACCGAGTTCGCACAGTCACTTGCGGCGGGGTCACCTGCGGGTATTGTGTAATCGGTAGGGTGGAGATCGATAACGCACCCGCAAGCGTCAGCACAATGGAAATCACTAACGCAAAGCGGGGCCGATCAATAAAGACATCTGAAATCATGGTTGGACAGCCTCCGTCTGCTCTTTTGCCAACAGCACGGGATGACCTGGAATCACTTTCTGAACCCCTTTAATCACCACACGATCGCCAACCTGCACCCCCGAAGTTATGGCCACTAAACCCTCCGCAAGCATTCCGGTTTGAACTCGACGAGGTTGCGCCAGCTCCTTTTCGTCGATCACATAGACAAAGGACCCGTCTTTATCCGTCAACACGGCCTCCTGCGACACCACGGGTACTTTGGGAGGATGTGCCAAGTCTACAAGAACAGTAACGTACCCATCGGGAATCAGAAGCCCCTGCGTATTGTTGAAGCGCACCCGTACAGACAGCGTTGCGGTATCGACCGACATCGTATTGTCTTCAAAATCGCGCATACCCGTTAGATCAAGCACCGTGCCTGTTGGCAATCGCACTCGCATGCGCATCGCATCCTGAAGTTCTTTGCCTTGAAACTTCTCGCGGAAGGCGAGATAATCCTTATCTGTCACTGAGAAAGCCACGCGAATCGGATCCATCTGTACAATACGTACCAAGGTCTCAAGTGACGGTGCGACATAATCACCGACATTCGCAACCGTACGCCCAATCCGACCCGTGATCGGTGCATAAATGCGTGTATGCTTTAGATCAATTTCTGCGAGTCGCAGATTTGCCTGAGCTTGCTTGACAGTCGCCTTTCCCTGCATCACATCGCTCCGCGCGGTATCGAGATCCGTCTGGGTGATCGCACGTGCATCAGAACTTTCCAATCGCTTCAAATACCGTTCTGCACGATCAAGTGTAGCTTCCGCCTGCCCTACTTCGGCCTTGCGTACAGCCACACGTGCTTCGTATCGTTCAGGGTCGATTGAGAATAGCAGGTCCCCCACCTGAACAAGCGAACCCTCCTTAAAATTAACCTGCTGCACATATCCGTCGATTTGCGCACGCACCTGAACATCCTGAATCGGCTCAACACGACCAATATATGAAAATGATGGATTGATCGCGATTTCCTCCACTGCTTTCACAATGACCGGCGGTGCGCTTGCCGTACCACCCGGAAACCCCGGCATACCAAGAGGAAGCCCTTTTGTTCCTGATACCTGTGAAATCAGCGTATGTGCCATCCAACCCAGCCACAACAGACAGAGCGAAGCCAGTACCCAGCCCACCCTCTTGACAAATGGATGCTCCCGTTTCGCAGCTTTTGCCTTCTCAAGTTCCTCGCTCATATCGATCCCTTTCTTCTTTTCAATCCCCTATATTCACTCAGGCCCTGACTGTATCCAATACCGCATAAAACCCCATCCGTATCGCGGTCTCGATATCGGAATCAAGACAGTTGGAAATCGCGTGCTCAACCAATCCTATCCAAAGAACAAATAGAATCACAGAAATGACGGACAAATCAGCATTCGCACGAATCACCCCACCACACTTCAATTCTTCAAGCGCGTGTTCAATTAATCCGTGCAGTCCGGTTGAAACACCGAGAATCCGCTGACGGATCAATTTGAATTTGGCAGAGGGCCAATCCAACCGCCGCATCATTAAGAAATATCGCCGATTGGCAGGCGACTTCAAAATCAATTTTGCACGCTCAACAAAATTCGTAGTCAATGCCTCAATCGAATTGAGCGTATTCGCTTGCGGCAAGGTCCGCGCAATCTGAGCCGTATGCCGCTGGGTTGTGTGAATCACAAGTTCAACCAACAAATCCGGCTTGCTCTTGAAATGCCAGTAGATCGCCCCCTTGGTCAGTTGGATCGCGTGCGCGATATCCTCAAAAGTCGTCCGTTCATATCCCTTAGCCACAAACAAATCGAGCGCTACTTGAAGAATCCTTTGCCGCGTCTTCTCTGCTTCTGCTTTTGTTTTCCGTGCCATAAACCGAAAGCCCCTTAATTGAAGCCGCATTATACATACCTTTAAGTAGGTATGCAAAGGAAATAGCTCGACTGACCAAATTAAGAAGAATTCCATCATTCGCG
>CAZSUM010000220.1:463-5072 GCA_964610015.1 uncultured Lentisphaeraceae bacterium | reverse complement strand
ATTACGCAACACTATGCCATACTATAGCAACATGCAAAAGCAAATGGAGATGATGGCATGACTACAGCAGTACGCGTTTCGGAGAAGCTCGTGCGTGAGGCACGGTTGCTTAGTGTTGTCGACAATCGGTCGGTGACAGGCCAGATCGAGCACTGGGCACACATCGGCAGGTGTGCCGAAGAGAACCCTGACCTGACATACCGCTTAATCAAAGACGTCTTGATCGGCGTCGAAGAGCTGAACCAAGGCGAGTCGACCGAGTACCGATTTGGTTGAGATACTATGAGAATCATCCAATCACGCACATTCGAGAAACGAGTCCGTCAATTCGCGAAGCAGGAAAAGAAGGTGTTGGATCAACAGATCCGAAAGATCGTCGCGAATCCCGAAATCGGTCAAGAGAAGCGTGGAGAACTTCGGGGCATTTTCGTATACAAGTTCAAGATTCACACAACGCAATATCTGCTTTCCTACCGTCTAGCAGATGCTGACACTCTTGAATTGATTATGATAGGCCCACATGAAAACGACTACAGGGATTTGACAACTTACCTCAAGACAAGACAGTGACAGGCAGCGAACCAAGCAAGTCAGGCTAAAAAATGCTCGTGCATTTTTAGTCTGATTGCAAGCGTTGGGGAGAACCAAATGAACAAGATAATTGCATAACCAAACGAGCCCCCTCCGCATGGCCTCTGGTGTTTGCTTCAATTGCAACGGAGGTTATTACATTTTCCCTGTTTTTTCTTTACGCCACCATTCACTGGGGTATTATCCCCCAGACTAATCGCCTTCAAATATCAGTCCGCGAGATACGTTCTGCAACCGCAGAGACGCTTGGCCCGATCGCCTTCGATTCGAAAGGAAAAAACCGCTTTGATGAAATGGATAATCACATCCAGGCAATCAAGAAGACGGGGATCTCAATCATGGGAATCTCTGGCTTATACCCTGTTACAGGATTAGCCTCACTCGTCTTCTCGATCATGGCATTCTTTAGAAGACCTCGCTGGGCTGCATTCATTGCGTTGCCCTTTGGTCTACTTGGATTACTCATGATGGGAGTTATGACGTAACAATATACACGGCATCAGAATGAAAGCAAAAGATTGAAAACCGAAGACCTCTATGATACAATTCAACACTATGAATACGTTGGCAATGACAAATGTTTTAAGTCTGAGTGTCCCAGAGCGCATTCAACTCGTCGAGGACATCTGGGACTCGATTGTGGAATTTCCCGAGGAAGTCGGATTGACCGACGAACTGAAGAAGGAACTTGACTATCGACTGGCGGCGTACCACCAGAATCCGGACGAAGGCTCTCCATGGGCGATCGTTCGCGAACGGATCAGGAGTAGCAGATGAGCCTTCGTCTCGTCGTCCGACCAGAAGCCGAAGAAGAGCTGCGTGCGGCGTTCGACTGGTATGAAGGTTGCACTTCAGGCCTTGGTTCAGACTTTCTTCTCTGCGTGGATGCCGTTTTTTATGCGATTCAGAGATCGCCACAGCAATACCCCAGAGTTCATCGAATCGTCCGACGAGCACTAACACGAAGGTTCCCCTACGAGGTCTTCTTTCTCGAAGACGATGAACGCATCGTTGTGTTGTCAGTCTTTCACGCCAAGCGGAATCCTAAACGCTGGAAAGAAAGAATTTAAAAATAGCACCCCAACCATTCAGCCCACACAACGGCGTAACCGCCGTGTGTGGCTGACGACGATTCGGCTCGGAGAAAGACTGTTTTACCTACACATCCTGATGTGTGATTATATGTGTGGAGGTGATAACAATGGCAACGAATCTACAGATTGACGATAAACTCATCACGCGCGCGGCTAAGCTTGGCCATCACCGTACGAAGAAAGCCGCGGTCACCCAGGCTCTCACCGACTACATCCACCATCTTGAACAGGAAAACATCCTCTCCCTTTTTGGTACCGTCGGCTATGTCGCCGGCCACGATTACAAAAAACAACGGGCCAGAGCGTGAGAGTTCTCGTAGACACAAGCATTTGGTTTGAGGCGCTTCGCAAAGCGAAGAGGAAGACCGAGTCAATTGTGGTGACGGAACTACGCAACCTCATTCTAGAGCACCGAGTGGATGTCATCGGTCCCGTGAGGCAAGAGATTCTTTCTGACCTGCGCGAGGACGCGCAGTTTGAAAGGCTGAAACAACACCTCTCGGCGTTCCCCGATCTCTCGCTGACAACAGATGATTACGTCATGGCGGCTAAGTTCTTCAATACGTGTCGGAGCAAAGGCGTCCAGGGTTCAAACACAGACTTCCTGATCTGTGCCGTGGCCGTACGACGACAGCTGGCGATCTTCACGACAGACAAGGACTTCAGTCTCTTTGCGAAACGCTTGCCCATCGTACTTCACAAAACAAGGGGATCCGAACCAAGCAATTCAGGCTAAAAAATGCTCGTGCATTTTTAGTCTGATTGCAAGCGTTCGGAAAAGACATGACCCGATTAAAACGGGTCATGACATGGATTGACGGTGAACAGGCGTTGCCGACGGAGTTGCGCGACCACAAACTAGTCGGAAAGTATCAGGGGCGGCGAGAGTGTCGTTTGTCGGGGGATTGGTTGCGCATATACAAACTTGAAGACGACTCTGTGATTTTTGAGCGAACTGGATCGCATGCCGAACTGTTTAAAGCATGAGCCGAACAGCAGACAATCCCGTAATGCGGGTTACCTTGGCAAAGCCGACCGTAAGCTTGCAGAACGCATAGTTAAGATTGAAGGATGGCAGAGATGTCGAGGCGTCCGCAGTGCACAGCTTACAGTGCGTAGCGGGACAGGGACTTGCGGACGGTTTATCGCTTGAGTTACGCGAGTTTTCTGTTGTGAAAATTAAGCACTTGCACCTGTGGACGAAGGTGGTATCATAATTGGCACATTTTCGTTAGCCCGTTCGGCATACACGTCGTAACGGTAGAGGCGAAACGTTTGTAAACCGAGGAGTAACTGAAATGGCCAAGATTGATTTTGGCGGTGTTGTTGAAACCGTTGTGACCCGTAAAGAGTATCCCTTGAAGAAAGCGCAGAAAGTTCTCAAGGATGAGGTCATTGCCGTGATTGGCTATGGCGTTCAGGGGCCTGCTCAGTCACTGAATATGCGTGATAATGGTATTCAAGTGATCATCGGGCAGGACAAGCGCTTTGCCAATGATTGGAAGCGTGCCCAGAAAGATGGCTTCAAGCCGGGTCAAACCCTGTTTGATATCGAAGAGGCCTGTGCCAAGGCGACCATCATCATGATGTTGGTCAACGATGCGGCAACGAAACAGGTGTGGGCACGTGTGGCCCCTCATGTGACAGCGGGTAAAGCGCTCTATTTCTCGCATGGGTTCGGGTGGGTCTACCGTTCAGTGACGAGTGTTAAAGTTGGCGCGGATGTGGATGTCATTATGGTTGCGCCCAAAGGATCGGGAACTTCGGTGCGCCGTAACTTCCTGGCTGGTGTGGGCATCAACAGCAGTTTCGCAGTGGCTCAGGATGCGACAGGTAAAGCATTGGATCGTGTGCTTTCCATCGGCATTGCGGTGGGGTCAGGCTATCTCTTCCCGACCAGCTTCGAACACGAAGTGACCTCGGATCTTGTGGGTGAGCGCGGTGTGCTGATGGGTGCATTGGCGGGAATCATGGAAGCACAGTACGATGTTCTTCGTAAGAATGGGCACAGCCCTTCGGAAGCGTTCAATGAAACCGTGGAAGAACTGACCCAGAGCCTGATCCGTCTGGTTGACGAAAACGGTATGGATTGGATGTATTCGAACTGCTCGGCGACTGCTCAGCGTGGTGCTCTCGATTGGCGTCCGAAGTTCAAGAAGGCGGTGCTGCCTGTGTTCCAAGACCTCTATGAAGCGGTCAAGAGCATGAAAGAAGCACGCCGCGTCATTCGTGTTTGCGGAACCGAGGACTACAAGCAGAAGCTGGATGCTGAACTTGCAGTCATGCATGAATCGGAGATGTGGCAGGCAGGTGCAGCGGTTCGTAGCTTGCGTCCGCATGAGAAGGCCAAGGCCAATGCTTCTAAAGCAACTGGCATTAAAGGTCGTGCGGCAAACTGAGTAGACCGTTCAGTTTAATTTAAAAAAGCCTGCTGGAGTTCCGGCAGGCTTTTTTTAATTTGGGTGGCGGTTTAGCGCCTTACGGCCGATGAACAGCGAAAAAAAACGTTGTTGCCATCTCCCTCGCCCTCTGGGAGAGGGTTGGGGTGAGGGTTGCGGGCTCTGCCCGAATGAGTCCAAGAGTAGACCCGAAAAATGACGATGGTCGAACGGTAGCGGGATGTGTATACTAACTCTTTTATAAGGAGTTTTTGTGAATTGGTCGCTCTTTACTAGTACTTTTGTGCTTATCTTTTTGGCTGAGTTGGGAGATAAGACGCAGTTAGCTGTTATGAGTCAATCGGCAGCATCATCGTCAAAATGGACGGTATTCATGGCTGGTGCACTGGCGTTAGCCGCCTCAACGGCCATGGGTGTTTTGGCAGGTGATTTGATTCGTCGTTTCATACCCGATGCGCGTTATATCAAGTGTGCTGGAGGTGTGCTGTTCTTACTTTTTGGCGCGCTGATGTTGCGTGATGTTTT
>CAZSUM010000220.1:0-453 GCA_964610015.1 uncultured Lentisphaeraceae bacterium | reverse complement strand
TGGGACGCTTTGTGATTCAGCAGGTTGCTGTGCTTGAGAAACAGGCCTTTGAGGATTATGAAGCCTTGGCGGCGCAATCGCTGGATCCCTCGGAAAAGGCGGTTTTTCAGCGTTTAGCAACAGAGGAACGCTGGCATTATGAGGCCATGTGTGCCGCACTTGCAACAGGGACGGGGCAGGATATCCCGATTACGGCTAGCATGGCCGAGGCTTTTCCGAGCGTTGATGACCTGATGCATGATGCGGTTAAATCTCCTCACGCGATAGAACATGCCATTGAGCATGAGCATGCGATGGCAAGTTTCTACCGCACATTAGCGCATAAATGCAGTATACCTCGTCTGCGGGAAACCTTTCTGGCGTTGGCGGTGGCAGAGGAGAACCATGCCAGACGGTTACAGAAATTGATTGTGCCGCAATAATTAAAAGTGAGTTGGATGCGTTAAAAGAGTA
>CAZSUM010000219.1:0-5085 GCA_964610015.1 uncultured Lentisphaeraceae bacterium | reverse complement strand
GCGAGGGAGATGGCAACAACGTGTTTTTTATCGCTGTTCATCGGCCGTAAGGCACGTCCGCACATCCACACGTCCGCACTAACGAACTAATGCACTAATGCACTAATGAGCATCCCCTCTCATGGCTAGAACCCTCAACAGAACACCACAGGTGGCCGTACTTCTACCAACATCGGTAAAAGTCTGTCGTGACATGCGCCGCGGCATCCTGCAGTACGTTCACCGTCACGGGCCTTGGGGTCTTCACATTCTTGAAGGAAGACAAGGCGAGCAGAAACTTATCTGCATGAAAGAGTGGGGGTGCACGGGTATTATCGGACGGCTGTACACACCCGATCTGGTCAAAGCAGCCCTCCGCGCAGATCTCCCCATGATCATCATGGATCCTGACTCAGATTTGCTCAAACCCGGACAGCCGCTCGCACGACACAGCGTAGTGCGAAGTGATACGGCAGCCGTAGGACGCATGGCTGCCCACCATTTTCTTGAGCGAAAGTTCGACCACTACGCCTACGTTGGCGAGGTCCATAGCCTCGCGTGGTCAACAATCCGCGGCCAAGCATTCGCAGAAACGCTTCGCCAAGCTGGGTTCAACTGCCACACCTATGGTGTCCTGCCAAAAGCGGAACAGGACGACGCCGGCCTCGAACACGACCGCCTCTGCGCCTGGCTAAGCGCCTTACCCAAACCCGTCGCCATCCTGGCCGCCATGGACAATCGCGGTCGGCAGATCATGGACGCCTGTACCCGCGCCCATATCACCGTCCCTTCCGACGTTGCCATTCTCAGCGTCGATAATGACGAGGATCTGTGTGAGACCACCACCCCACCGATGTCCAGCATCCTGCTCGATGCCGAACGCGCCAGTTACGAAGCCGCACAACACCTCGACGTGTTGATGCGCCAGGCCACGCGCAAGCGGAAAGAGTTTACTTACGGCCCAGCGCACGTGGTCACACGAAGCTCAACCGAAACCACGCAGATCGCCGACATCGTGGTGGTGCACGCCCTTGAATTCATTGCACTCAACGCCTGCTCCGGTATCGGTGTCCCGGATGTGGTGCGCCATATCAACGCCTCGCGCCGCCTCGCAGAGGTCCGCTTCCGTAAGGAACTGGGGCACACCATTCTCGACGAGATTCAACGAATCCGCCTAAAGCGTGTCTGCACCCTACTCCGGGAGACCAATCAACCGATCGGCGAGATCGTCCGTGCCTGCGGGTTCGATTCCGAAAGCCACGTCAGCACTCTCTTCCGCCGACACTTCGGCTCCACCATGCGCGATTACCGCAAAGCTCCCTAGGGCACAAGGGACGCATCCCCCTTCGGAACGCCGGTGCCTTGGCAGAGGTGCCGAGGTGTCCGCGAATGAGAGACACGGCAACACACAGGGACCTGCGGACGGTTCGGGGAACCATCCCTACCCTGATCCCACGCGGAGGAGACGCCTCCCCAATCAACGAGTCGCGGTTGGTACTGTACCTCAGCACAGTCGATAAGTGCGCGGCTTCCTAATGCGGACAGAGCCCGCTACCCTCACCCCTGCCCTCTCTCAGAGGGCGAGGGAGAGGAAAACAACGAGTTCTTTATCGCTGTTCTTCGGTCGAAAGGCACCTAAAGTTCAAAGATGTGTATTTTTTGCTCCCATTTCCATGCCGAAAAAGCTAATCTTTTTGGTGCTGTTCTCCTTGTGCATGCACCTCTGAGTGCGAATTGATGGTTTCCGGCTTTTTGCCAAAAAACCTTTCACAAAGAGAATGGCTTTCTTTTTTTACACTCATCCTTGCCGACACTCCTACACTCACGCACTCCTGCACTAATGAACTAATGAACTAACGCACTAATGCACTAACAACCCCATCCTTTGACAGATGGAACTCCGCGCGCTTGGCCACACCCAAGGTATCCGTGTAGGACACGCAGTAGCGACCCTTGAAGCCGCGGAATGCCACGACACCATCCTCGCCAGCCTTCACGGTGAGGCGCGTCTTCCATTCGTTGTTGATCAACTGGTCGAGCGCACGGCAAACCGGCTTCGGATTCATGTCTTTGTCGTACAAACCGGAGAACGAAGGCTCGCCCGGAGCGGCCCCACCGTCCACTACGTTCCACCACGTGATGCCCATGGCCTTGGGGTAGCTGAACCAGAGTCGGTAGAGGTTCCGAGCGATCTCCGCCTGAATTTCGCGTCCCGCGTTGCTCCCGTCAGGCGCGCTGACCGTCACTTCGCTGATGTGGATTGGCCGTCCAGCGTCCGTCAGACAGTCCAGCACGGCGAAGTTCTTCGCAGGCGTCAGGATGTCCGCGCCATTCGCAATGCTAGATGACTCTTTGGGATTAAAAATATGCATCTGCACGCCCACGGTATCAATACGCACACCGCGGTCGATCAGGTCGCGCACGATCTCCACATAACGGAGCGAAGGCCCCCAGTGAATGTCGCAATCGTTGATCCCAAAACGTACCGAGGCCGGGAAATCGCGCATGGCCCAAGTAAAGGTCTTAAACGTGTAGTCGTCCGGCATGCGTCCGCGTTTGGACTGATCAATAGATTCGTTGACCACATCCCAACGCTGAACTCGATCCTTGTAGCGCTGTGCAAGTTCCCGCACATGCGCTTCAAAGAGCGGTTCCATGGCTTTGCGATCCTCGGGCATCCATGTCGGATGTCCCCAGCGCCGCATTCCATAGATGATCGCATGACCGTTCATGTTGATTCCCTTGGACTCACAGAACGCCACAACGGGATCCGGCGGCGGCCGGCGATACTCGTACGAACTGTCCATCTCATACCGGGGCTTGCCCTGTTCCAGTTCCAGTGTTCGCCAATAGAACGGAACCGTGGCAGCATTGAAGAGCGTACCGAATGTATCCTCATACCGCTTGTTTTTTTCCGGAGTTTTGAGGTCGCCGAATAGAAAGATATTGCCCCCAAAAAGGAAGTCGTGTGAGATTTGTTCAATCGTCACTTCGTCGCCGGGCTTGACCGAAAGTTTCAGGCAGGCATCGGCCATACGGTTTGAGCGGATATCGGCATCAATACGGGCCTGCACATCTGGATTCCAAAACTTCAAGTAGGCCGCGCTCATCACCCCCGACTCATCGGCCCCAAAGGCCATCAGCCGCGTCAGCCCCATCAGCCCCGCCACGCCTAACCAAAACGTTCTCATCGTTGTTTCTCCTTTTCTATCTATCCATTGTCTATTTTTTCGCCACATAATAGCCGTAAGCGTCCAGCACGAATCCGTCCTGCGGAACCCCCGTTACCCCAAACGTCAATAGCGGCGAGAATCCGGCCTTTACGCTTTTGAGCGCTACCCGGACAGACGTGCCCGAGAGGTTCACCACTGTCAAAATCTGCTCACCGCCCGTTACCCGCAGATATGACATCACCGCTTCAGGCGCATCATTATCGAGCCACGTCAGCTCACCCCGTTTCAGTGCCTGCTCGTTTTTGCGTAGTGCGCTCAGCTTTTGGCAGAGCGCATAACGTGTCTGGCCAGTCGGGGTGTCAGCTACCGACCAGTCCACTGGCCATTTGGCGTAGAGACTGTTGCGAGAAATGTCGGCAACCTCTTGTCCGTTGTACAACATCGGTACACCGTCGAGCGTAAAGAGCGCCACCAGCACCGCATTGACGCGCGTAACGCCCCAGGCCTTGTCCAACCGATTTGAGCCCTCGTCTTGAACGAAATCGTGATTCTCGATGAAGCGGATGAATTTTGCCCCGTTGCGCGGACGTTCGCTGCTCATTTTTTCACAGAGTGCCCGAATCGCAGTCGCATCATCCCATTTCTTAAAAGCGCCACCCCACCCATAACACAAATCAAAAGCCTTGAGCTGGTTCGTTTTTTTTGTCCCTTCCGCTAACATCCCAACCTCAGGCTTGATTTTTTCCAGTCGGTCACGGGCAGTCTCCCAGAAATCGAGCGGAATACCATCCGCTACATCGCACCGGAACCCGTCCACATCAAACTCCCGCACCCAGTATTCCATGTTCTTCCAAAAATAGTCGCGCAACGCCAAATTCGAAAAATCGATGGCCGGAAAGCCCCATTGCGCGTACTTCAGGTTGCCGTCCTTGTCGCGCTTCATGAATGCGGGATGCTCCTTGATGATCCGCGCCGTAGGCCCGCAGTGCAAATAAACGAGGTCCATCAACACACGCATTTCGAGTCGATGTGCTTCTTTCACAAAGGCGTGCAAGTCGGCATCACACCCATACTCAGGATCAATGACCTCATAGTCCTTAATCCGGTAGGGATTGCGCGGGTTGTCGGTCTTGCGCTGACGAGGTGCCCAGTGTGTCTTGTCCATGTCGTCGTCCTGCAAGCAGATGGGACTGAGGTAGATCACCGTCACCCCGGCCTCGGCGACCTTCGGCAAACGCGCAGTCGCGGCTTTCAGCGTACCCTCGGGCGTGAAGGCCCGCAGCCACATCTGATACATCACGCCGTCCGTGATCCACGCGGGCGACACCCGCGCCTGCTGCCGGCTGAGCGGCACCTTCTCTGCCGCCAGCGCCAAACATGCCGCCAGCGTCAATCCCAACAGCCCGAAGCCTCTTTTCATCTCTTCCCCTCCGCGTTCTCCGCGTCTCCGCGTGACTCTATTTTCCCGACTCGCGACATCCGACGCCCGTTCACCTTTTCCCTCTAACTTCCTACTTCTTACCTCTTACTTTTTACTTCGATCTCATACCAGACCGTCTGATACTGAGGGCCGATCAGGATGCGACGGCCGCCGTCGGCCGTCTCTACCGGCACCGGCCGCTTGCGGTCGGCGTGCGGGTCGAGCGCATAACACGCCGTCTTCGCGGGATCAGACGGCAGCGTCACCGCAGCGGAAATGCCCTCCACCATGACCGGCGCATGGCCGCAATCCGTCAGCGTGAGCCCCCTTAATCCCTCAGCCTCGACCGGTGTCCCCATTATACGCCGCCCCGGGAAAACAAACCAGTCCGGTTTGCGCAATAAAAAAGACGTGGATACGATATGTTTCCAATCGTGACCACGCTGGATGCTTTTCCCGTATTTTGTTATTCTGGTTCCGTTCTTATGGAAAATATCCGGAAAGATTCAGCGG
>CAZSUM010000218.1:0-5099 GCA_964610015.1 uncultured Lentisphaeraceae bacterium | reverse complement strand
TCCAGGCATGGAACGCTTCCTTTTATATCTGCGGCATTTAACTTTACAATTTTCGGATAGGGGAAAGTCCTATGCTTCCTAGTGACGGGAATGAGGTTTTCTGGCATACTTTGTCACTTGGCTTCTGAAAAGGATTTAAAAATATGGAACAAAAGACAACGAGTGGTAAGCGACGTAGAGATCGTCGTGTTGAAATTAGTGTTGAAGGACTCAAAGATGATTATGCATGGCATCTGCGGTATACATTAGCGAAAGATTTTGAAACAGCATCGACATTGGATCAATACAATGCCTTTGCCTATTGTGTGCGCGATCGAATGATTGAACGCTGGCTTGAAACGATTGCTGCTCACGTCGATCAGAATGTTAAACGCATCTACTATCTATCGCTTGAGTTTTTGATTGGTCGCTTACTTGGCAATAATGTCATCAACCTCAAGATGGATACGCTTTGTCAAGAGGCGCTGGCTGACTTCGGAATTGACTGGCATACGTTGCGGGATTTCGAAGTTGATGCAGGTCTTGGCAATGGTGGGCTGGGACGACTCGCCGCCTGTTTTTTAGACTCCATGTCAACCCTAAATCTTCCATGTATGGGGTATGGCCTGCGCTATGATTATGGCATTTTCAAGCAGCGTATTGTGGATGGCCAGCAAATGGAGGAGCCGGATCACTGGCTCAAAAAAAACTATCCTTGGGAAATTGCACGACCAGAAAAAACTCAGGTCGTGCATTTTGGCGGACGAGTGGAATGCATTACCAATGGTCGTGTTGAATGGCGCTGGATTGAAACTGAACAGGTGATGGGTGTTCCCTACGATATTCCAATCGTCGGCTTCAGTGATTCTGTGAATACGCTACGTCTCTGGTCTGCACGCGCGGATGATGAATTTCATTTAGATGACTTTAACAAAGGCTCGTACGTCGAAGCCGTTGAAAATAAGGTTCTGGCCGAAAATCTGACCAAAGTCCTTTATCCAAATGACAATGTGCTTGCCGGTAAAGAGTTACGTCTTCGTCAGCAATACTTTTTCACTTCTTGTTCGCTTCAGGATATTTTGATGCGTTTCCATGTGAAGAACAAGAACTGGCGTGACCTACCTGAAAAAGTTTTCATCCAACTTAACGAAACACACCCGGCTTTGATCATTCCGGAATTGATGCGTCTGCTCGTCGACCGAGAGGGCTTGGACTGGGATACATCATGGGCAATCACTCGTTCCTGTACTGGATACACGAACCACACGGTTCTGCCGGAAGCACTGGAAAAGTGGAGCGTGCCCATGATGCAACGCTTGCTACCTCGTCACATGCAGATCATTTATGAAATCAATGGACGATTCCTCAAGCAAGTATCTGCAATGTGGCCTGGCGACAGCGCACGTCTTGCGCGTATGAGTATTATTGACGAACACGGTGAACGTGCGGTACGCATGTCAAATCTGGCGATTATTGGCTCCAGTGCTGTCAATGGCGTCGCGCAACTGCACACCGAAATCTTGAAAACCAGACTCTTTAAAGATTTTTACGAGCTTTATCCTTCGCACTTCTCCAACAAAACCAATGGCATTACACAGCGACGCTGGCTTCTTAAAGCCAATCCGGGCTTAGCTTCACTGATTACAGAGACCATCGGTGATGGCTGGATTAAAGATCTCGACCAGCTCGTAAAGTTGGAACCCTATAGCAACGACAAAGCGTTTCGCAAAGCGTTTCGTGAAGTCAAAGAGGCCAACAAAGAATCATTGGCATCCTACATTCAGTCCCAGTTAGGGATAGCAGTTGATAAGACATCGATCTTTGATGTCCAAGTCAAACGCTTGCATGAATATAAGCGTCAATTCTTACTGGCCCTCTATATTATTGTGCTCTACAACCGACTGGTTGAAAAACCGGATGCAACACCTTATCCGCGTACCTTCATCTTTTCGGCCAAAGCAGCTCCTGGATACGCGACAGCCAAGTTGATCATCCGCTTGATCCATGGTATTGCCGATGTCGTCAACGGAAATCCGAGAATCAGCAAAGCATTGCGAGTTGTTTTCCTGCCTGACTATCGGGTATCGCTGGCAGAAAAGATTATTCCTGCTGCAAATGTGAGTGAGCAAATCTCATTGGCGGGGACGGAAGCCTCGGGCACAGGCAACATGAAACTCATGCTTAACGGCGCGCTTACACTGGGAACGCTTGATGGTGCCAATGTGGAGATTCACGACGCCGTAGGCGATGAGAATATGTTCCTGTTTGGCCTGCGTGCTGAACAAGTCGATGAGTTACGTCCCGTCTATTCCGCGCGTGCGATCTACCATGCAGACCCAGAAATCCGCCGTGCCATTGATATGATTCGTCGAAATGTCTTTTGCATTCTGAATCCTGGACTCTTTGATCCATTGATTCGTTCATTGCTCGACTATAACGATCACTACATGCTGCTGGCTGATCTACGAGACTATATTGAAACACAAGAGCGAGTTGAAAAGCTTTATCGCCAACCCGACGAGTGGGACCGCAAAGCCTTAATCAATGTCGCACGTTCCGGTCGGTTCTCATCTGATCGGACGATCCGAGAGTATGCCAAAGAAATCTGGCATCTTGACCCCATCAAGTTTCAACATTCCTAATCGTGATGATCGATTGACGACACTGAATGCCTGAAGGGGTTCAGTGTCGTCTCGTTTTAGGGTTCATCTGTTGAAGGAACAAGCTCTGGACGCTGTTTCTTGATTTCATCCACAATGGCTGGCACTCCGCTATAGTGCCACGCATCCAATTTAATTCGCTTTCCGGAATCAAATAGCAACACGACAATCCCCTTCTCTTCCCACCGACGCCAATCCATGCTTTTAAGCGCACCATAGGGAATCTGGCTATTGCCAAATCCGCTTCCACTGAAACCTTCAGGACCTGCAATAAACCGTCTGCGCCCTTTGTTTGCGAGTGATCCAAAGGCCATTAATGCCAACACCAATGTAATCCCTGCTTGCACACTCTGAGAGGTAAGGTCGTTTGGATGATAGATCGGTTCACTAAAAAGTTTGTGTATCTGTTCACTCTGCCTTGCACGTAAGGCACTTTGATTCGAAGCAGAAGACGGTATTTTCAATTCCCCAAGTTTTTTTATGAGTTTGGCGGGGGGGGGCAATCCTTTAGCCGAAAACACCTTTTTCAAAGGCGTATCACCCTCTTCATCCTGCGTAACCCAAGCTTCCGCAGTTAGAGACTGCGAAAGCAAGTCAGCGCGCGCAGCTGCCAATATCCTATTTTTTTCGGGCCATGCCACAAACCCATCATAAAGCGACCAGCAACTGATTCCTAACATCAGTGCACCAACGCCAGCCATTCGTAACGCATATTCTCGATTCAACTGTGATTCAACCATGTGTGCCTCCAGATATCGCCATGACTAGGCGCATCACTTTACCAAAATCCATACTGTTGTGATGCGATCACATAGATCCCCAACAATAGATTGGTCACCACATGCGCTATCGATGCGGACCAGATATCTCCTGTCCGAACAGCCAATGCACCATACGCGATGCCAGCCAACATTCCGACAAACCAGCGATCATGTTCCAAGCCAAACACCAACACCACGGTCCAAAAAGCCTGTGCATCAAATCGGTGCAACGAAATCTTAAGAAAGGATACTTGCCGAAGCCATCGATAGAAAAATCCACGGAAGAAAAATTCTTCAATCACAGCAATCACTAAGGCAGACCCCACGACCTTCATGATTGTCAACCACCAGCCGGCGAACTCAGGCGCATAGGCAAGAGCGCGGTGCCCCGGAGGCAATGCCGGAAAAAAAGCGGTGTCCCAATAATCTGGGAAAGAGCCTGGCATCATAATCAGCCATTGATGGTAAAAAGCTTGAAAACTGGGTGCCTGTTGTCCAATCCACGGCGTTTCTGGCAAGATCCAAACGAATGCCACACCGCCCCCCACCAGAAAGGCAGGAAAAAAATGTTTGCGTTGATAAGCAGGGTAAAACCGCCACGGCTTCAGATACAAAAAAAGCGCAGCACAACAAACACTTTTAAGCGCATAGCTCCAAGGATAGAGCCAAAGCGGACAACCATTGAAATGCTCCAGCACCTGAAGCAATAGAATAAATCCGATCCACAAAGCAAAAGGAGCGACATGCCCAACCCATGCGTTGCGATTCGTTTCTAATGTGCTCTCCGAGTTCAATTTAGTTTAAATTCCGCGCACGTTGCCACTCATCCAATTGCTTATCAGTGGGCGCAGCAATAATTTCAAAAAGACGCCAGTCACCAAAGGTTTCAGCATAGAGCATTCGCTCATCTCCCAATGTGTACATTTTTGGGTATTTCCAGAAGACACTCTCTGAGCGTCGCTTGCCCTCAGGACGAGGAACCAACACATACAAGTTTTGTCCGGGATACGCGCGACGCAATGAGTTTACATGCAGATCCATATTGGAAACCAGTCGATCCCCAGTATACTCACGTAGCAGATCAAGCCCTGCGTAACCCAGTACAAAAACACGACCATAAAGTGTTCGGTCGCATACAAATTGTTCAATCCGATCTGTGATTTCTGATGCAGCGGGTTGCTTGTCAATAAGGCGTTGTGTATCCAGCCCCTGTGAACTGAGATAGACAGCCAACACCAGCGATGCCGCCAAACGACTCAGGGATTGACGTAAACGGGCTAAGGCAATCATCAAAACAGCAAGCGCACTACCCTGCAAGGCCATGGCGTCCCACCCGACACCATAGGAAGTCAACACCCGGGCACAAACCATCAGTTCAACGCCAAAGCAGATCAATACTGCTGATCCCGCGACAGCTCCTCCTCCCACCGTTAAGGGATGGCGACGATCACACCACCACGTTACCACCAACGCAATCATGAGAATGGCACCACTCGCGAAGAACGTGTATAGAAACTGATTTAGTCCTGGCATGAGATGTGCAAGTGAGCGCGCAAAGAAAAACGCATCTCCAAGAATCAGTCGATTCATCAAGACCCATACGATCAATGTATAGACAAAAGGCAATCCGCCCAGCAACAACCACGCTGACCATCGCACGCGCGTTTCACGTTTGCCACAGGCTAAAAGCGGTAACATG
>CAZSUM010000217.1:0-5127 GCA_964610015.1 uncultured Lentisphaeraceae bacterium | reverse complement strand
CAGGGCAAGCCATGCGCGTGCCGCCCTATTTTGTTATCGCTCCCGAACCTCACCCTTATGACGTTCGTTATAGGAGTGTTATGCGTTGCATCATCGCAAATCTATTAATCTGATGCAATGTTAAAACGCTGGTTTTGGGGCAGCTCACTCAAAACACAAAGAAGGTTGACCTACGGCACAGCATCCCGCATAATTTCAATGAAAACCAAGAATTTTAGGAGATTATGACTCTGACAGGTACCTTTACCGCTTTAGTCACCCCATTTAACATTGATGGCAGTCTGGATGAAGGCGCTCTCCGCGATCTCGTCAAGTGGCAGATCGAAAGTGGTGTCAATGGGCTCGTCCCCGTTGGCACAACGGGAGAGTCACCGACACTGGATGTAGCCGAGCATCTTAAAGTGATTGCGGTAACCCTCGAAGCCGCGGCAGGACGTGCCGTCATTATTGCGGGAACAGGCGCCAATTCAACTTCTGAGGCTATTTCCCTGACAAAGGAAGTGCTGGATATGGGTGTCCAAGGAACCTTGCAAGTGACCCCGTATTACAACAAACCCAATGCAGAGGGGCTCTTTCGCCACTTCAGCGCAATCGCCGACTTAGGACTCCCCATCGTGCTTTACAATGTGCCGGGACGTGCGGGCCGAGAGATACCGCTTGATGTTGTGATCCGTCTCTCTCGACATCCGAACGTTGCTGCCATCAAGGAAGCCGCGGGGAGCGTGGATCGCGTTTCAGCGATTCGCGACGCTTGTGAACTTCCGGTACTTTCCGGTGATGACAGCCTCGCGCTTCCGATGATCAGTGTCGGAGCTTGCGGTGTTATCAGCGTTGCCTCAAACATCATTCCAAAAGAGATGTCCAACCTGATCCGCTTGGCGCTAGCCAATGATCTCGTTACCGCACGTGAATTGCATCGTCACTACTATCCACTATTCCGCGACCTGTTCATCGATACCAACCCGATCCCCGTCAAGACGGCACTCGCCATGATGAATCGTATTGGCCCCACCTTCCGTTTACCGCTATGCGAAACTAACGATAAGGCGCGTGCACATTTGGAACAGACGCTGAGTAGCTTCGATCTGATTTGAGTTTCTCGCAGGCAACCATCGCGTTCGCCCTATTTATCAACCTGCTTTTAGGATTTTTAATATGATTAAGATTGCTATTTTAGGCGCTGCTGGCCGTATGGGGCAGAACCTTCTGCGTTGTGCTACCAAACTCACCGACTGCCAAATTGTCGCTGCCACCGAGTGCCTCGGCCACCCGTTGATCGGTAAAAATGTCAAACAGAGCTTTGTTCTGGCTGGCGATACCATTCCTGACAATCTTTGCGTGACCGCAGAGTGGCCCTCAACCGCAGACGTAATTATTGATTTCACCTTCCACACCACAATCACCCATCATTTGGAACAAGCCACCCAAAATAAGCAGGCCTATGTTCTGGGCACAACCGGATTCACCGATGCCGAAAAGCAGACGATTCATTCGGCAGCAAGTCAGATCCCCATTGTTTGGGCTCCCAACATGAGCCTGGGCGTTAATCTGTTACTTGAGCTAGTCCGACGTTCGGCCTCCGTTCTGGGACCCGAGTACGATGCTGAGATTGTTGAACTGCATCATCGTTTGAAAAAGGATGCACCCAGTGGCACAGCACTAGGCCTCGCAGAAGCCTTAGCCCAAGGACGTGAGGTTGCCTTGAACGACGTGGTCTGTTATGGGCGACAAGGTATTCCTGGCGAGCGACCCTCTGGTGAAATCGCAATCCATGCTTTACGAGGGGGCAGTGTGGTTGGCGACCATACCGTGATGTTCATCGCTGATGAAGAACGGATTGAGTTGACGCATAAGGCCAGCAGTCGAGAAGCGTTTGCAGCAGGTGCACTACGTGCAGCCTTATGGCTGGCAGGACGTCAAGCCGGACTTTACAACATGCGGCACGTGCTTGGCTTTGAGGCTGTCTAAACAAGTCACGTAGGCGCGTCAGCTAAATCAAATGAGGACCCTCTTGTGCGCAGCAGAGACCCTGAACCTGCGGCTCACACCAAAGGAGGCGTTTGAATGTCGACTAACTCATGTGATGCGTCTTCTGAATCAATGGAAGTCATCCTCTCGCTAGGTAGTAATGTGGGTGATAGACGCGATTGGCTGAAACGTGCGTGTGAGGCCTTTGCGTGTTGGCCCCATACGAGCATCGTCGCCCAATCACCACTCTACGAGACCGAGCCGGTCGAGGTCCCCTCAACTTTTACAGACCAACTCTTTTTGAATCAGGTGGTTATTGTGACCACTTCTTTGACGTCCCTCGCCTTCTCGCGTGCCGTTCATGCATTGGAGCACGACCTCGGGCGTACCCGAACGGCGACCTATGGGATGCCTCGAACATTGGATATCGACATCATCGCGTTTGGCCAACTTTGTCAAAACACTCCTGACCTGATCCTACCCCATCCACGCGCCCGTCTGCGGCGCTTTGTTCTGCAACCGCTCGTTGACCTGCGCCCCGATTATTCGTTTCCTCAAGATTCGCGTTCTGCCTCTAGTTACCTAAAAGCACTTCCCCCAAGCCCTCGCGTCACGCGAGTCTCCAAGGTGTGAACATTCTCACGCCTCAGGCCAAAGCTGCGCGGCTAACTCACGCAACTTATATTTTTGAATCTTCTGACTGGCCGTCATGGGAAATTGATCAACAAACTGAATAAACTTGGGAATCTTAAACCAAGCGATTTTGTTCCGGCAGTAATCCTGCACATCCTGCTCTGTTATCTCCGCATTCAGCGCACGAATCACAAAGGCAGCCGGTTGCTCACCATAGCGCTTGCTTGGAACGCCAACCACCTGCACATCCTGAATGCCCTCCATGTGACTAATAAAATCCTCCACCTCTTTGGGTGAAATATTTTCGCCACCACGGATAATCAAATCCTTGAGACGTCCCGTAATGAAGTAGTAGCCCTGCTCATCCATATGACCAATATCGCCCGAATGAGCCCAGCCGTTGACATCAATGCAACGTGCCGTGATGTCAGGCATCTTATAATAGCCGGCCATCACATTAAACCCGCGACAACAGATCTCGCCCGGCTCGTTGATATCACATATTGCGCCCGTTTCTGAATTGATGATGGCAACTTCAATCCCCGGCAACGCTTGACCAATCGAGGTACATTTACGCTCAAGACAGGGCTCGAAATAACGCGTTTGCGTCATCACGGGCCCTGTCTCAGTCAATCCATAAGGAATCGAGACTTCACGCATGTTCATGAAGTCCACACACTGTTGCATCCGTTTTACCGGACACGTCGTGCCGGACATCAACCCTGTCCTCAACGAGGAGAAGTCAAACTTTGGAAACAAGGGATGATCCAACATGGCGATATACATGGTTGGTACACCATAAACAGCCGTACATTGCTCACGCTCGATAGACATCATCACCTGTACCGCATCGTATCGTTCAGTAAGCACCATGGTGGCACCATGATTAACACAGGCCATGACCCCCAGTACGCACCCAAAACAATGGAAGAGCGGGACCGGGATACAGACGCGATCAACAGCCGAAAAATTCTGACACGCACCAATCCAAAACCCGTCGTTTGCAATATTATAGTGAGTGAGTTGAACCCCTTTGGGAAAGCCCGTGGTGCCAGACGTGTACTGCATATTGACAATATCATGGCAGGACAGCATCTTTTGCCGCGCCTCATAATCAACAGCAGAGGTTTGAACCGCAAGCGCGAGAACTTCGTTGAGCGAATACATCCCTCGATGTTTCTCAGGCCCCAAAAAAATGACACGTTTCAAATGGGGGTAGGCCGCAATTTTTAATTCCCCGCGGGGTTGTTCACGCAGCTCGGGGATTAAGTCATAGATAATTTGCACATAGTCTGCATCACGAAATCCATTGATCAGAAAGAGGTTTTCGGTATCTGATTGCTTCAGTGCAAAATCGATCTCTGCAGACTTATAGCTGGTGTTGAGCGGCAACAGGATGGCACCAATTTTAGCGGCTGCGAACATGAGCTGAACCCAATGCGGAACATTAGTCGCCCAAATCGCTATCTTTTCACCTCGTTTCACCCCAAGGGCCATCAGACCACAGGCTAGACGATCGACCTCCTCGTTGAAAGCATACCAAGTGAGACGATAATCACGATCCGCATAAACCAGTGCATCCTGCGGACCGCAACGTGCCACGGTCTGATCCAACAGTTGCCCCAGCGTATAATCGCGTGTAAGGGGCAGATTGTTCCAAGGGAGTGCTGTCGAAACCGCCTGTGAAAAAGGTGGCTGGGAAGGGGCTGTTCCGTAAGGATCATCTATTTTAAACGTGGGTGTATTCATCCCCAAAATCTCCTCTAGAAGGGCATGAACACAACAGCATAAATCGAAGCCGGTTGTTGATTAGAAGCGGTTACGCAGTGTGGAACAACAGAGTTATAGTAGGTTGAATCACCCGCAACGAGGCAATGGCGGCCCCCCCCATACGTCAGTTCCACTTCACCACTCACCACCACAATGAACTCTTCCCCCTCATGAGCTGAAAGCGGTGCGTCTGTTCCGGCCTCGATCTCAATGAAGAACGGCTCCATGTGACGATCGGTTTTGCCTCGCCCTAAGGGAAAATAGGTGAACCCGCTCGCGCAACAGGCTTTATTGGGAACAGTCTCCTGCTCTCTTGCGCAAGCGCGAACAATCACTGGGTCTGGCTGGTACTGGTCGTCCATGAACGTGCCAAGTCGCTGTCCCAAAGCACGTGAGAGGCGCACGAGGACACCTAGGGCGGGATAGACTTGTCCCGCCTCCACAGCTTTAATCACAGCCACATCGACGCCTGAGCTTTCGGCCAAAGCCTCCACACTCAGGTCCAACCGTTCGCGGTAAAGACGAATCCGTTCGGCTACTTTACATCCAGTCGTTTGGTCGCTCTTTTTTTCTTTTTCCTGCTCCAGCACCTTGTCCATGCGTTTCCCCTTACCCCGTGATCGAAAACCCGTTGACTTAACGGAAGATGATATACAGGATCACCGTTGCAATTACTACCGCGATACCGCCCCACTTGGCACCTTTTGACGACTCAAGGTTGAGGCGCGTATTGGAGTGGAAAACAACCGGCTGCGG
>CAZSUM010000216.1:0-5132 GCA_964610015.1 uncultured Lentisphaeraceae bacterium | reverse complement strand
TCGAGCTCGTGTACCACGACTGCGTCTGTTCACACTGGTACTGGTACGACTATTCAAACCGTCCGATCAACCTGTGGCCGAAGCGTGACCTCTTCAACGTTCTCTACGGCACGGCGCCGATGTACATCTTTGACCACCGCCTATGGACCGAACGGAAAGAGGACTTCATCCGCAGCTACCAGACGACGTGTCCGGTTGCGCGCAAGACAGGCTATTCGGAGATGCTCGACCATCGCGCACTCACAGTGGACCGTACGGTTCAGCGCTCGACATTCGCGGACGGCACGGTCGTTACCGTCAATTTTGGGAAAACGCCTTACGCGCTGGCGGACGGTTCCGTTCTCGCGCCCGGAGCGTTCGGCGTGAAATAAGAGCAGAAGATAAAGAGACAGACATGAACGGCGCATGGATAAGAAAACATATCCTTCTTAATCGTAATCGTGGTCAGAGACAGGGTCAAACCTCAAAATAGAAACGAGGTAGGCTGGAGAAGAACGCCGACCGCTCAACGTTGAATGTGTCGGTAGTGCCGTGTGCGACCCCGCACCGGCAGAATTGCAGGAGAGAGAGGTGCGGCGCGGGGTCGCGCTCGCACGACGGACTAGGACGTAGGGTTTGTCGGTAGTGCCGAGGCGACGTCGCACTGGCAGAATTGCAGGAGAGAGGTGCGGCGCGGGGTCGCGCTCGCACGACGGACTAGGACGTAGGGTTTGTCGGTAGTGCCGTGTGCGACCCCGCACCGGCAGGATTGCAGTGGTGAACAGAGGGACAGGTGTTTTAATCTGCGTTCCAATATAATGAGCCATCTATTTAGCCATATTTTCGTATTGCAAACATAAGCCAAAATGGTATCGTTATGGGCATGGACAGGACGCACTTTGAATGGGATTTGATCAAGGATGGGTTGAATCAGCAAAAACACGGCGTTTCCTTCTCGATTGCGCAACACGCCTTTGCTGATCACCGACGTGTGATCCTGTTGGACGAAGAGCACAGCGACGCGGAGCAGAGATTCTACTGCCTAGGAAAAGTCGGCGACGGTATCTTGACTGTCCGATTCACCTATCGAAACAACATCATCCGGATCTTCGGAGCCGGATATTGGCGGAAAGGAAATAAACTTTATGAAGAGCAAAATCACATACACGGATGAACCCATGGGCAAGGTGCGGGTAGTAAAAGACTTTCTCCCTACACCCGATCAACTCGCGTTCAAAGAAGAGAAGGTCAAGGTCACGATCTCTCTGAGCCGGACAAGTCTCGACTTTTTCAAAGGCCAGGCCGACTTGCATAAGACCGCCTATCAGAAGATGATCCGGAACCTCCTGGACGCATACGCTGTTCAACACATGAAGTGAACGGTAAGGTATGGCCTATATGACAAGCTATAGGCACGTCGCACCCTTTGTGAAAATTGTTCGATCTTTCTATGCCTGACGGACACACACACGCTTGCGTCAGGTGCGCAGTGTGTGTTTCCGTCGGCGTCGTTCAGTCATTGTCCGGACGAATTATCTAACAAAATGGCTTTTCTGATTCGGCTTGACGTTTTGGCACCCCCGGGGAGAGACTTCAACAGAATGTTTTTTTGGTGCGTTTGTGACGGTTTGGAACAAGGCAGAGACCTTCCAGCCTAGGCCGAACTTGGCCAGATGACTTTCGGATCAAAATGGTTTAGAGGGACAGGTGTTTTAATCTGCCAGCAAGACGGCTGAACAGATAGGACACCCCTCAACCGCATGCCGCAATTCGTTGCGAATGAACAAGGCCTTTGAGGCCTAGCAGAAAGAGCCTTGATATGCCTCAGGCTGTTTTTGAGATTCAATCAACTGTTCGCCAAAATTAGAAAAATCGCCTCTTTGCGTGTCGGATTGACTGATCGGGAAGAATTGCGTACGATATTACGTACGAAAGGAAAAGAGCCAATGACAACACTTACAGCCACAGAGGCGCGCAAATCATTGTATGGTCTTCTGGATGACGTGGCGGATTCCCACACGACAATCCAGATCACGGGTAAGAGAAACTCCGCTGTCCTTGTCTCTCAGGACGACTGGCAGGCTATCCAAGAAACCTTGTTTCTGACATCGATTCCCGGAATGAGGGAGTCGATCCAGTCAGGGCTGAAAAAGCCGATCAGCAAATGCGACAAGGAATTGAAATGGTGAGCTGGACGCTTGTCTTCACCAAGCAAGCCCAGAAAGACGCAAAGAAACTCCGGGCTTCAGGTTTGAAAGCAGAGGCGGAACGGCTTCTCGCGATACTGGCAAATAACCCGTTTCAGAATCCGCCTCCCTATGAGAAACTGGTTGGCGATCTTTCAGGCGCGTATTCCAGGCGCATCAATATCCAACATCGGCTCGTGTATCAGGTGCTGGATGACGTTAAGACCGTCAAAGTCATTCGGCTCTGGACACACTACGAATAAGTGACCAGAGGGACAAGTATTTTAAACCTCATTTCAAAAGCATGCATTTCATTTTGCACTTTGTCGGCAGCGTCACTTCGGTCATTGACCGAGTCACAGAAACAACTTATTATTTACCACTAAGAACGGATGTTTATGATGCAAAGTGATATTAAGGTATTTTTTTGATTTTCATTTTGGGGGTTTACTGAGGGAAAGGGCGCGGTATGGGGAAGGTTATTGCCCGTCTGGAGCAGGCAACGGGAAAAAAGTGTTTCGACACGTTTCGTCGTTGTCTCGACGGGTCCCGTCGCACCTACAAGATCGCCGACATCCCGATCGGTTCGCAGGTTTTTCCCATCATTCATTTAGATAGTCCGTCGTTGGGTGTTTAAATGAATCAGACAATACTCAAACATGTTGTTGGTAAATCGACGTTGACAGAGGGAATCGCGGTGCCTCGGTCGCTCGAAGGTTGGGTTAATGCGCCAAAAATTGGGTGTAAGCGGGACATCATTTTGCATTTCAACGGAGCGCGAACAATAGTCACATTGCGGCGTATCGCAAATGCACGGGGACATGTTCAGATCAAATACGAGGGAACCAAGTGCATAGCATTTAGACAATGGTTGGCAACCATGTTTGTGGCTACCTCCAATGGCTTAACCGGTGAATACATTGAGATTGAGCAGGTCGGTGCCGACGAATATCGTGTCGGCGCGTTTCCATTAGCAGCACAAAATGTAAACCGACTTGTAGTTTCTAAGTGGTTGCTACATGGCTTAACCCAAGGTGAGGCAGAACGATTCCTTCCTGTGAGAGAGATTCCGGCTGTTGTTCAAAGTGTGGCCTTCGATCCATTGGCTGGACAGCGTTTCTACAACAATGCACTGGCCGAATCTTTCGAAATGTGGAATTGGGCAGCCGAGATTCAAGTGATTCCAGAACTTCCCTTAAAAAGTGATTTTATGAAGGATGGAGTTCTCGTCGAAGTCGAATTTGGTAATGCAAGAACCTACTATCAGGATTACATAAAATTCGCTTTGGCCCATATTAGCAAGGTGACTCGGTTCGGTCTTCTGCTTGTACCGACCGAGACTTTTGCGCGTTCTCTATGTGAAGTAGGGCGACAGCGGGCGATAGCAAAGGGCAGGCATGCATATAGCGGTATGATACATTTTGAGAAAGTGCGCAGGGAATTTGCGCATATGACAAAAATATTCAAGATGCCATTCGGAGTAATTGGAGTGGGACGCAACGGCGAAAATTAGGAATTCAGTTCAGCGATCATGATCAACGAGACGGGCTCGGCAAGTATCCGTACGGTCCAGTCTGTGCTCAATTCCACACATGGCAAGATCAGTCTGCCCCTGTTCGCAAAGTTATGGCGTTTTATTTGATTGAGCGCGAGCACATTCCGGCTGTTGGGGAAAAAGCAAAAACGCTTCATATAGCGGAGTTTGAGAAGTCTTGCCCAACTGAGATTTCTACTGAATGCCAGCATCTGTTGAATGCGTGTCTTTGAAACTCGCGAATGTCATAGGATTTTTAAAATACCTATCCCTCAGTTCACTAACAGGGAGAAGCCGGAAACGCTACGGGAGAGGTGCGGCGCGGGGGCGCGCTCGCAGGATTGCAGGAGAGAGGTGCGGCGCGGGGTCGCGCTCGCACGTTTCTTAATGGGCAATAGAAAAACGGGGGGGCGCCACCAAGCGGCAAGCTTGACGTGCTATCTGATACATTGGTAAAATTGTTATTTAGTATCATTTATCATTTTAGATTATTGGTTGGTTCGGTATCTCGATAGGATTAACCTTAAAAGGAGTTTCAGATGAGCATGGCTTTGCGGGCGAATTGCAAGTACGCGTTAATGGTGCCTACCAGCATGGGAATTCGGATAACGCCGACTAACGGTCAGCCGGTACATGGTGGCGGTCTGTTTCAAATGCAGGCGACCAGTGCTGAGACCAATGTCGCCAGCGTCGCGGCTTATTTGGGATTGCCGGTCAAGGTGCTGACAACTTTTGTGAAGGAAAGTCCTATTGCTCAGCTCATTAAGGACAATTTGCGTAGTCGTCACATGGATTTTGAAGGTGTTGACATTGCGCAGGGTGGTCCTTGGGGCTATCGTCATCAGATTAACATTGCGGATAGCGGATACGGTGCACGCGGACCGCGTGTATGGAATGACCGTGCCGGAGAAGTCGGGCGGACGTTGAATGTCAAAGATTTCGATTTGGATCGTTTGTTTGGCAGTGAAGGGGTGCAAATCTTGCACCTCTCCGGATTGATTGGTGCGCTCTCTTCCGAAACCAGTACCTTTTGTCTTGAACTGGCGCGTGCGGCCAAGAAGTATGGGACAAAGATCTCCTTTGATCTGAATTATCGCGCCTCTTTCTGGAAAGGTCGTGAGAAGGAACTGGGAAAGATCTTTAGCGAAATTGCAGGAATTGCCGATATCCTCGTTGGAAATGAAGAGGATTTTCAGCTTTGTCTCGGTGTTCAGGGCCCAGAGGCTGGTGGACAGGGGATCGCGGCCAAGATCGAGGGATTTAAGCAGATGATTGGTCGTGTCAAGCAAGCCTATCCGAATGCCCAGACCTATGGCACGACCTTACGACAGGTGGTGGATGCGAATCACCATTTATGGGGTGCGCTGATGGCAACGGGTGACGCTTGGCATGTGGTCGAGCCACGTGATATTACGGTGCTGGACCGAATTGGC
>CAZSUM010000215.1:3355-5135 GCA_964610015.1 uncultured Lentisphaeraceae bacterium | reverse complement strand
TAGGTGTCAAACGGATAACAATATCCGAGACGTGCGTGCTGCCAAAGAATCGCGCGTTTAAGAATAGCCAGCGGCAGACGCGCACCCGCACTTTTACCGGGTGGCACCAGATACGACAGTGTGATGCGTTGTCCCTCTGGATAGATGACCTCGTCGGTAACTTCATCCCATGTTCCAGCTCCAACAAAAAAGAGATAGGGTGCCATGGGTACGTTATTGACAAAGGTGATCCTTTTTCGCTTAGGCTGCCCGGGAATCGGGAGTGCACATCCATCGGGATTTGTTTGACGGTCAACATCGCCATTTGAAATCAAGTGCGTATAGCGGCTATCTCCCTCCAACGTTGTGCGAAAGGTACATTTGGCCGTACAGTCATCAATCACCGGCAAGATGCGCTGGAACCCCCATTGCTGGCACTGTGAAATATATTGTTGCGGTGCGCCCGAGGGTGTGACATCGCGGTAGATCCCCTCTAGCAGGGCATCTGAAGGAACGCAGCGACAGCGTGTCAGCACGCGAACGGTTTCATTTGCATTCATGCGGCGCGGCAACGAAATAACCAGTTTATGGTGCGTCTCATCCACACGATACGGGCAGGCGGTGAAGGGTTCATCACCCGGCAAGGGCAACTCCCGCGTGCCATCGCCCCAGGCGAGGGAAACTTCAAAAATCTCCAGCGCACGTGCATCGAGGACGACTTCATCCAGCGCCTGACGTGCCGTCATCACCAATAGCGCCGCGCCCGTCACATGGGTTTCGCTAAACGATAGCTGAATGGTCATATGTTGTAACTGAACCGTTGGCAACTGAAATGCTGAGCGTTGATATCGATACGTCATTCTTCTCTCCTGTTTGTCCCTCGCTAGCCTGTTGTTTTCCAAAGCGAAACCCCTTGTTGTTGCAACGCGTGTCGCAAAGACATAACCGCAACTTCCTTGGCTTTGGCCTCTACATCGAGGGTTAAGTCAAGTGGATGCCAGCAGTCGGGGACATCTGTGGGGGTAATCATATCATGATGCGGTCCGGGCGTTTTCGCGTTGTACCCGTCACGCGGCGAGGAGATATGAAACAACGGCTCTCGATGCCACGTCTGCAACGCCTGCTGAGTGATCTCTTCAACGCTCACGCCATCCGGCAGACAGCGATGATGATGTACATCATACACTAGGGGCAAGCCGGTCTCGTGGCAAACCGGTAGCAAATCAGAGGGCGTGTAGAGCCGATCATCATTCTCCAGTGTCAAGCGTGAGCGCACCTCAGGCGATAGCGTTTCGATCACTTGAATCAGTCGCCGACACGTGGCGGCCTTATCGCCATACGCACCGCCTGCATGGATATTGATCACATCCGCATGGACCCACGACGAAACCTCGGTTTGATAGATCAACTCCTTGATAGAGGCCTGGACAATGGCCGGATTCAACGCGCTCAGCAGAATAAATTGATCGGGATGAAAGCTTAACCGTATCCCTGCTTGACGCGCCAAGGCACCGCAGTTCTGATACGCGGCAACCACTTTATCCGCTTGCGGGAGATCTGCGACCGCATACCCAACGTCAGGATGGGTCTTAAGCGGCAGAATCTGGCTGTTGATCCGAAAGGCACCGATGGTGTTCGCAACACACCACTGCAACGCACGTTTCAAGGCCTCGGCATTCTCAAGCGCCAAGTCCGACACTTTCCGTAACTGCGCCTGTCGAGGCATACGCAACAGCGCTGTGGCGGTCGTGGTGCGAAAGGCAATCGGAACCTGATGAAATTTACAACATAATCCCAGCCG
>CAZSUM010000215.1:0-3255 GCA_964610015.1 uncultured Lentisphaeraceae bacterium | reverse complement strand
TCATTCATGGATTTCCGCAGGAAATAAACGCAGGTTATCCATAAATCAGCGCTTTTCGACCGTGGCCTTTTGATTTTTCGCATCGACCACCCTCCCCGATTCTGTTAATCTTTATCTCGCTGTTTTGCTTATATCATAGACAACTTGCGAATAGGAGGAAGACGCAATGGCATCGATTAAAGGAACACAAACCGAGAAAAATGTACTGACCGCCTTTACAGGTGAATCTGCGGCGCGGAACCGGTATACCTACTGGGCCAGCCAAGCTAAAAAAGATGGCTTTGTCCAAATTGAAGCGATTTTTTCAGAGACCGCCAATCAGGAAAAAGAACACGCGAAACGTCTCTTCAAGTTCTTAGAGGGCGGCGAAGTGCAGGTTGCCATTGGCCTTCCGGCGGGTGTCATCGGTAAAACAAGGGATAATTTGATTGCTGCAGCTGAAGGCGAAGAGCATGAGTGGCAGCATATGTATCCCGATTTTGCCAAAGTCGCACGTGCCGAAGGCTTTGAAGAGATTGCCAAGACCATGGAAGCGATTGCTGTTGCTGAAAAGTTTCATGGCGAACGGTATCGTCAACTGGCCGCAAACATTGAGAAGGGGATTGTTTTCAAGCGCGAGAATCCTCAGACAGTCTGGCGTTGCCGTAACTGTGGCTATCTGCACGTTAGCAACGAAGCTCCGGATGTCTGTCCGGCCTGTGTGCATCCCAAAGCGCACTTTGAAGTGCGCGGAATAAATTGGTAACCGCAGACGCGAACAAAAAAAGGGCCGACGGAAACGCTTCCGTGGGTCCTTTTTTTATTTCATGGCGTCCGATACCCCTACCCCGTTACTCTTTGAGCCCTTGCTCACACTCTTTAACCTTACGTTCGTAAAAAGACTGCTCTAAGAGTCCACGCTCTCGTAGATTTTCGAGCATTTTGAGTCGATGTTCGACCTGTTTACGGGTAAATGTGGGAGCCGCGGGTTTTTGGGAACCCGTAACGGAGGGTGGTGGCGTATTTGTTTTGCTCTCAACCGCTGCCGCCACTACAGGTGGGCGCGGTTTACGCGCACGGACACTCTTTTTTTCAAGGGGGGTGTTGGTCTCCCCTACCCCTTGCAGCACCATTAACATCCCCAGCACGATTATCGCGACACCCTGCTTCATGGTCACCACCTCCTGTTTACAGTACAGGTTTCAAGCATACCACACACGATGCTCGTCATGCGAGGTCTGAAAACCGACCCCACCCGTGCGCTTCCCCTACCCCCGGCTACTCATATCCATTCGCTTTTACGTCGCATAACTTCACTTATATTTTACCGCGCTTAATAATCAACGAGAGCACAGCAATATCTGCTGGATTCACGCCCGGTATACGAGCGGCCTGTCCTAAATTTTCCGGACGTACGAGCATCAATTTTTCGCGACTCTCATATCGTAGCGCTGAAATACGCTCATAATCCAGCCACGCCGGAATAACCGCGGCACGCTCCTCCTGAGCAATATACCCTTGATATTTGGCCAAAATTTCCACTTGTGAGGAGACCGCCAGAGGTAAATCTAGATTCGCGCGTGGTAACTCCGCATACCTCCCCTCAGGACGTGCCAGAAGCGTCAATAGCGGAACGCCCTGCTGCCGCGTTGCGGTCAAACGATCAATTTCAGTTTGCACCTCTTTTGCATACGCACGAGTTTGCGCTAAATCACTGCCTAACGCAACACCCAGCCGTTCCGCCACCTCTAGCAGTCGATACCGCGCATTATCTTGTCGCAAAATCAAGCGTCGTTCCGCCCGTGAGGTAAACATCCGATAGGGTTCATTGGTTCCATTTGTAACCAGATCATCAATCATGACACCTATATAGGCGTCCTGCCGACTTAAAACCAGAGGCGCTTCCTTTCGCACACACAAGGCCGCATTCGCACCCGCCATAAACCCTTGTGCCGCCGCCTCTTCATATCCAGTCGTTCCATTGACCTGACCCGCAAAATAGAGACCTTTCAACCGTTGCGATTCCAAGGTGTGACGCAACTCTCGCGAGTCAATGCTGTCGTACTCAATCGCATATCCGTCCGCAACAAACTCAGCCCGTGACAACCCCGGCACACTATGCACCATATCACGCTGCACATCACGGGGCAGACTATTTGACAATCCATTCGGATAGATCCAGTTAGTGGCACGCCCTTCCGGCTCAAGAAAGACATGGTGATGCTGCGCTTGGGTGAACTTTACGATTTTATCCTCAATTGAGGGGCAATATCGAACCCCGGTCCCCTCAATTGAGCCCCCATGCAGGGCACTGCGCGACAAGTTTTCGCGAATAATCGTGTGGGTTTGTTGTGTTGTGTGCGTCAACCAGCAATCAACCTGGTGGTTAATCGCATGGTTCCACGTGGAACAAGGGTCTTTCATTTGTTCCACGTGGAACATTTGTGCCCGTAAAGAGAAGAGCGGCGGCGGAATCTCACCGGGTTGCCGTGCCATTTCGCCCCAATCAATACTTTCCGCCAATAACCGAGGGGGCGTTCCTGTTTTTAACCGAATCAGGGTAAATCCTAGCCGACGTAAGGCCTGTGAAAGGCGATCTGTTGCGGGTCGGCCATCCCCACCACCGGATTCGGACTCTTTTCCGATATGAATGCGACCTCCAAGGGCCGTTCCGGTCGTTAAAACGACAGTTTTTGCATTCACAACCCCATGTGTTGCCGTCACAGCACCGCTCACCACATATTTTTCGCAGATAAGATCAATGACCTCATCTTCAAGAATCGTTAAGCCGGATGTTTGCGCCAACACCTCTTGCATGCGCGCCGCGTAAGCCGCCTTGTCACACTGGATACGTGTGGCGCGTACAGCGGGTCCACGACTTGCATTGAGGGTTTTATATTGTAGACCCGACCGATCTGCGCAGAGGGGCATCTCGCCACCCAGCGCGTCGAGTTCATAGACCAGGTGCGATTTTGCCAGTCCACCAATGGATGGGTTGCAGGGCATCATCGCCAAAGAGGCAACACGACTGGTTATCAGGAGCGTTTTACAAGATAGGCGTGCAGCAACCAGCGCAGCTTCAACACCGGCATGTCCACCACCCACAATCAGCACATCCCACGATGAGGTGTGTGGCATGATGGTCGCACAGTGATTTTTAAATTCTGATGGGTTCATGACGTCGGATTGTAGCAAATATGGTCTCTAGCGTCATTACACGATCTTAAAAGGCAAGGTTGTGCGCTCAGAAGAGATGGAGCTCGCGCACGAGCTTTT
>CAZSUM010000214.1:0-5158 GCA_964610015.1 uncultured Lentisphaeraceae bacterium | reverse complement strand
CGGCGACAATGAGTGGTGAGACCTTCCATCTCCCAGTGATCCTGTACCAGCACGCCATTATGCAGCACCGTGACGGAACCCGGATATTTGAGCGTTTCGCCCTCCCAGATCGGCTGGTGGAAAATAATGTCATAGGTTTGCCACTCACCCGACTTACGACTAGCGTTAACCAGAGGCGGATTTTCGGCATAGACCGACGCCGCCTGACCATCCGCATAGTTGGGGTTGAGGTTTGAGCCATCCGGCAGAAGCGCTGTTTCGTAAGAATCCAACACCTGAATCTCATAACTACCCATCAGGAATACGCCGCTGTTGCCGCGTCCCTGTCCAATGCCCTCGACCTTGGTGGGAGATGCCCATTCGATATGCAACTGACAGTCGCCAAAGGAGTCCTTGGTCTGAATATAGCCTGCTCCTTTGACAGACTCCAACGCGCCATCTACCAACTTCCACTTGGTCGGCTCGCCGGGTTTGGTGCTTGTCCAGTTGTCAAGCGAGGTCCCATCAAAAAGGACAACCGCATCAGAAGGCGGCTGGTTGGGTTCTGCCGTAATCTTAACAGGGTTAGGGCGATTGCGATCATGAACAGCCCAGGCGTGTTTTGCATCAGGTGTGTCACCGTAAAGTCCTGCAAACAGTGCGGAAGCACTCAATCCTGCCGCTAAAGTGATGCTCATTTGCTTCATGGAAATCCTCCAATAATATGAATAAGCCGTTTCGCTTTCCCTAGTGCGATTCGGTTGTTAAAATATCAAGTATGCCAGATCATCCCGTAGGTTGTGAATGAAAAATGTTTGGCAATCGCGTGAATACGGGATGAGTGGACGACTAAAGAGGTGTGGGGAGATACGTGTATGTGTCGCAGAGATGAACAAGCCATCTGGCATGAGGCCTGGCAACAGTTGCAGGCGTTAGATCGGGCGTGGGATAATCTCCACACGCGGCAGATTGGCGTGAGCGCCAGTCGTGAGTGGCTCGCAGCGCAAGTGCAGGTGCCGCGATTGGCGAACCTAGCCCGTCTACTACAACCGGAGATGACGCGAAGCCAGTTTTGGAGCGTGCTTGTGCCGATTGAACGGGAAGTCGCACGTCTCAAGGTGACAGACGTGACGATTTTAGACGCAGACTTGCCGGAATCTGCGCAGGCGCAGACTCCCAAGTTACCCGTGACCGTTGTCGTGGATTCAATTCGTTCTGCATTCAATCTAGGAGGCGTGTTGCGCACAGCTGAGTGTTTTGGTGTGTCAGAAGCGCTTCTTTGCGGGTACACCCCTCTTCCCACACAACCGCAGGTCGCGCGTGCGGCATTGGGAGCTGAGCAACTGGTACCTTGGCGACAGGTCGAAAATATTCTTGAAGCACTAAAGCAACTCAAATCAGGCGGAATACGGTGTGTGGCGCTTGAGACTGTCACGGAGGCAGCCAGTGTAACTGCGTTTGAGTGGACCTTTCCTTGCGCGTTAGTGCTGGGCAACGAACGGTTTGGGTTGAATCATAACGTGGTCGCACATTGCGATGCGGTGGTTAGGATACCCTTGTTTGGGCGGAAGAACTCGCTCAATGTGGTGAGCGCGATGGCAATTGCACTACACGCCATACGCCAGCACTATGAGGCTAACACGTTGACGCAGTAAGCAGAATTCAATCGGGTTGACTGGCTGCCTGAGCTGCCAGATGGCCAGACGCAAAAGCCCAAGAGAGGTTGTAGCCACCGCAAGGACCATCCACATCGACGAGTTCACCGACACAGTAGAGTCCGGCAATGCGTCGTGTGCGCAAAGTAGTCGGATTTAATTCCGCACGCGTAACACCGCCATGTGTCACCATGGCACGTGACCAAGGTTCGGTATGGGTGACTTGTAGGGTCAGATTGGCGCAGGCTTCCGCCAGAGCACGCAGAAGGGTGCGCGATGCGTGGGCAACAGGGATGTCTCGCGCGCCGGTTAACTCACACAAGGTCGTGGCAAGGGTACGTGGCAGTTCGCCGGAAAGCAAATTGTGAAGCACGCGACGACCATGAACAGTCCGCCACGTGTCAAAGCAGGAGAGCCACGCGTCCACGGTACGTTCGGCCCTGAAGGAGATCTGCAGAGGGACCTCTGGGAGCGTCAGCAACTGTTCGGCAACCGCACCGGAGAGATCTAGCACCGGAGGACCACTGATACCTTTGTGGGTGAAGAGGAGTGGTCCCGTACGCCACGCCTTAGCCGCGTTCTTACGACTTAAGCGAATGCCTGCGTTTTCGACGAGCAGGCCAGAGAGCGCAGCTGGCCATGTTTCGCGCGTGATGAGTCCTGCCAGTGCTGGGACAGGTGTTTGCACCGAGAGCCACGCATCTTGAGCTAATGCAAAACCTGAACCGTCGGATCCCAAATCAGGATAGCTTTGACCACCACACGCCAAAATTACGCGATCAGCAGCGATGAGTCCGTCACACGTCTCGACTCCCACAACCCGGGGGAGCGTTGTGGCATTCGATGCCGCAGCGATCACGAGTCGGGTAGCTTGTATACCGCACCGAATCTCAGCACCCTTTGCCCGCGCAGCTTTTTCAAGCGCAGTGGCAACATCCGCTGCCTTTTGAGAAACAGGAAAAACACAGCCATCAGGCATTACACAAGTCGGAACCCCAAGCGTTTCAAAAAAAGCACGGATTGCTGCTGGCGGAAAGGCATGAATCGCTGGGGCCAGAAAGCGTGCTTGCGATCCAAAGGCATCCAACAGGGTGTTGATCGGCGCGTCATGGGTGAGGTTACAACGCCCTCCTCCTGTGGCGAGTAGCTTACGCAAAGGGTGGGTCAGTCGTTCCAATACGCAAACAGAGGAGCTACAAAAACAGGCGGCGGTCAACCCTGCTGGGCCACCGCCGATAATGACCGTACGCATCAAAATACCTTCTAGCGCTGTTCTTCGCCAAGGAGTGCAAGCATCCGGTTGACCGTGAGGGTTTCATCATTCTGCGATTTCAGCATGTTCTGGCAGAGATTAACCACTTCAGCACAACGATGCAAGGTGGCCATACGGGCTTTCTCAAGCTCCGATCGCCGCAACTTGACGCTATTGAGCGTTTCTTCCAGTTCGCTGACGTGTTGCTCGCTCTTCAGCAAAATACGCCTCGTCTGAAAAAGCTGTGTGAGCAACTCTCCAGCCGATAGGTCGAGATCAGCGATCTTCATTTCCTCAGGAATAGGAACGAGAACCGCTTCGCCACAGGCGACGCAGTTAATTTGAAGACCGGCCCCACGGTAATCAATGGCCAGATTATGTCCACACTTCGGGCAATCGAAGACAATATCCGTAGGACGAATCTCGTCTCCCTCGTCCAGCTCGGCAACATCGTCTGCTACAAGAGTCTGACCATCGGGCAATACTCCGCTTTGATCCTGATCCAATAGATCTGAAGGACTATTCTGCATACAAACCTCCTTATGGAAAGGCCCGTTACGCAAGCACCCGATTACCGTACAGCGAGCTGTCAACCGCACTTATGGCTTAACGACTTTGCCTTGCTTAATGCAAGATGCGCAAACCTTCATTCGGCTTACGCTCCCGTCGCTTAACTTCGCGCGGACATTCTGGATGTTCGGCATGAACCGACGTTTCGTGATGCCCGTGGTGTGCAAGCCGATACCGCCTTTATACTTGGCAAGACCATGACGGACAATCGTATTACCCGCTCGGGGACCTTTACCGCAAATTTCACAAACTTTTGACATGACCATTTCTCCTTAAGAAAAGGGTGTGCATCGTAGCACCTAGACCCTTAACCGGCAAGAGAAAACGGGAACTTTTTTAACCCTCACCTTTCTCCTAGAGGACGTCATAGAAACACCCTCTTTCAGGAGTTATTTATAACAGGATCACGGCTTTTCGACAAGACTTGTCTTACCGAGGGGGGGATGTCGTAAAAAATCACCCTCTCTGACGCGCTCCATGCGAAACCAGTGGAAAGTAAAAGCAAACGCGTCTACTCATCAACGCGACGATTTTGAGTTTCGCCATATCTTCACCCGGTAGCGGCCAATAGACCACCCGTCCAGCAGTGCGGTCAAAAGACCATATCACGCGCTACCGCTAAGGATGCAAAAGGTTTTTTATATGTCCCGGGATTGGCATCGTTGCCCTGTGGACCGACATCAAACACGATGGGTTCATCCCCTATCCGTTCGATCATGAGCTCAACTGTTTGGTGTGTAGCAAGGGCGATCATTTGCGATCGTAGGATTTCCTGACGGTGTTCCAGTTCTGAGAGTTGATCGCGATTTTTCCGATAAACCTCAACCATTTGCTTGCGGCCTGCATAGGCATGGGCTGGGGGTTGTTTACACTTCTCAAGCCATGCATCAAGCGACTTGTCGACTGTAGCGATATCGTTTAGATTGGCCCCTTCTTGGCTGGCGATCATCTTGGCGGCCGCAATTTTTCGCAGGGGCACAGTGGATGCAGAAAAAGCTTCCATAAGAGGCAGTAGCTTTTGTGCCTGTAGCTGGTTCGGTGTCTCTAAGGTCGCGATGTTGACGCCTTTCTCAAGGTCGTGCGCTGAACAGGAGAGGAGAACCTCTCCATTGGCCTTTAGCGTATACCTACCGGAGGCAAGTCCAGAAACCGTGAGCATTTCGCGATTCAACTCATCTGGCAATGAAGAACAGACCGCTAACTCGGCATAATTGGCATCCATCGGGAACGGAAGTTTCTTGGGTGTGTATTCGAACGAAAGCGTTGTTTCCTCACACTTCAGGTTGGCGGCTGTGGCTTGCACGGTTTCAAGCTTTCCATCAGCGATGCGTACAGAGGACGGAGCATCAAATGCGCCAAAGGCTTTGAGCACTTTGATCTTCAATTCAGGCATCCTGCAGGCGAGTCCCATCTGCACGTAGGGTACGTACCACCCAAAATCAGTAATGCTGGCCCCTAAAAACACGACACAACTGTTCGTTTCCCAGTTCCTCAAAGGCGCTACATGCCCAACCATCCAACTGGCGGTACAGACCGCCACCATCAATAAATGCTTCATACGCTCTTCCCCTAATAAATAAAAGTGGCGACTAGTGGTATCCCCTGTGCCACTACATGCCAAACAAAATCAACTCGTCCTACTCAGAGAACAGCCGCACCACGACCACCCCGTGACGTGGAATGTCTTTAGCGGTAAAGCTTT
>CAZSUM010000213.1:3413-5192 GCA_964610015.1 uncultured Lentisphaeraceae bacterium | reverse complement strand
TCCGACAATTCATGCGAAGAGAAAAAGATGGTCTTCCCTTGATCGCGCAGAGCAAGAATCAAATCTCGAAACTGGATACGCGCCAGCGGGTCAAGTCCGGTAAAGGGTTCATCCAGAATCAGCAGATCAGGATCATGCAACAACGCTTGCGCAATCCCCGCACGCTGCAACATCCCTTTAGAGTAATGGCGTAACAACCGCGAACCCGCCTGATCGAGTCCTACACGCTCGATCAACATCTGGCCACGTTCACGAATCTGCTGTTTGTCCATCCCGCACAAGCCACCGTAAAAGTCGAGCAATTCGTACACATTTAAGAATGGATAGTAATAAGCGGTCTCGGGCATGTAGCCAATTCTGCGACGCGTGGCAGTCTCATCTGGACTGCCACCCAAAACGACAACACGGCCGGAATCGGGCCGACAAAAGCCAAGGAGCATCTTGATGGTTGTCGTTTTCCCTGCTCCGTTGGTTCCTAGAAAACCGAGGATTTCTCCTTGGCGCACTGTTAATGAAAAATGATCAACAGCACGCATAGCACCAAACGATTTTGTGACCCCCTCAAGTGTAACCAGATCCATCGCCACCTTGCCTCCTTTTAGTCGTCTAAGGCTGGTTTACCAAGTTAACCATTCATCTTCTGACGTACGATTCTGAGCCCTAAACCACATCATCAATGCAACACGGAAGTCATCATCTCGTTCACTGACCTTATCAATCCGTTCAAATTTGTTCACATACGCAGAGCGCAACTGGAAGACGAGACAATCGAGTTGATATTGGACATACCCACCAACCTCATCCAATTCATTGTATCGCAGATCATACCGCGTATAGAAACTCCAAGACCACGTATCGTTAATCTCGTGCGTAAAGCCACCGTAAATCAGATTCTCTTTGATCTGATTCCACTGGGCAACAGGCGAAACATCATAATCATAAAGCTGGTGGTCTCGTGCCAGATAGCCGCCGCCCAAGCGAAACTTATCAGTCATCTGATAAAACGCGTTGAGATCAACATAGGCAAAGGTATTTTCTTCGGTATCCCACTCTCCTTGCGCGTGTACATCAACGCGATCAGTCGGCGAATAACGCATTTTCGTACCTGCCATGCGCAGCCCATCATCATTGACCGCGCCTTCGGAATCGATTTGAATCGCGCTGTAAATATCCGAAGAAAACAGTGTCCGAGGACGTCCCTTATCATCATGGGTTATCAACAGATTCCGTATACCGGGGCGCACGCCATGCCAGTCATACGGTAACCACGAGCCATCCATACCAAATTGATCAAACCACTCCAGTGAACGATCGTACTGATCAAAGTAATAGACGCGACCATTATCCGCATCCAGATGCGAAGGCTGGTAACTATAATCAAAATAGGGTTCAAACACATGACGCAAGCCATTCTCCCACTCAGACGTCGCACGCATAGAGGTTTCTACCCCCAGTTCAGCGGTATGGCGAAAGACATTGTTGTCACGCTCAGTCTCAGAGTAAAAGGTTCCGCGATATCCAGCTCGCGGGACAACACTCACGACATCCTTAATCTTCATGGGATACGTCACGCGATGCGCTGTATCCACGCGAAGCATATTGTAATCTGCCCATGATCCAGGATAGTACATGTAATCTGGAAGTGCGTGCTCAAAGTAAGCAGCATCGCGATTCAGATATCCAACACGCGTCTGACTCTCATAGTTCAATCCCGTCTGCCACAGAGGCTGAGGAACAACATTCAACCATCCCTCTGGCAATCGCGACACCCCACTATAA
>CAZSUM010000213.1:0-3403 GCA_964610015.1 uncultured Lentisphaeraceae bacterium | reverse complement strand
CAATTTTTCCGCCATTCTTGATTAGTGACCCAACCACTATAAAAATCATTCAACGGACCACTCGCCACCACCCCTGCAGCCCAAGTGTGCTCACGGTGTTCAAGCGAGACAAAATTCATGGGAATGCTCTCCCCACGATCTTCCCGATCGAAAAAGTCATGACTCATTTCCGAATCGCTGGTGTACGTCCCTCGCAGAATAAATTGATCCCGAGGTGATAAATCGGCCTCGTGGAAGAGGCGCATACGATAGCGCTCTTTTTCAATATCCGACATCCAATTTCGGTCCTCCCAATCATCCGGAGTGTCCTGATCCCAGGCATAATAGGTTTCGAATTTACCCTTCCCCCACTCTTTCAGATCCCAACTCACATTCTGGCCAACCGCGACGCCACGACGTGTCCGGTAGTCAACATGCGTTGACCCATCCAGCTTCGGTCCACGACCTCCTGGCGGCTCATAAATGTTGAAGACATAGCCACCCAACAGGTAGGCCCCCCACTTTGAGGTGTAGCCCGGAACCAATCGGAATCCGTAATGTGTATCAATATCCCGATACCAATACGGCAGATAGGCGAAGGGCACACCAAAGAGCCAGGGCACTGCGTGATACACTTCGATATAATCATTGTCTTTGTATCGCACGTGCCCCGTCATGCGCCAGTGCCGATGCCCTGGCGCATTCGTGCACGTTGTGACCTCAGCATGATAGAGATCATAACGACCATCTTCGCGGCGTGTCACTTCACGCGAACGTACAAAAAAGTTCCCAGCCGAGAACTGACCAATTCCCGTTAGTCCCTTTCCCGTCTTGAAGTTGTACTCGATGTAGTCACCCGCCCACGCCCCGAAGCCGCGTTGACTCACAACCACATTACCGCGAGCCTGAACATCGCCACGTTCTTGGTGCAAGCGAACGCGCTCCGCGCTGAGTTCTTGTTCACCGGTTTTGACACGCACATGCCCCGTGGCGGTAGTCCAGCCACTCTTTTGATCCACCTCGAACTTATCTGCCGTAATCTCCAGCCCAGCGTCGTCGCGCTGAACAGCCGCTGGCTTTACAACGGCCTGCCCATGCGTCCAGCCAGACCAGAAGAGTCCAGCCAAACATGCCATCATTACTTTTTTTTTCATATTGGCCATCCGTTAACGTTCCTCATGCGAATCAAAACCATGTGTAAGTTATACCGTTTTTACTTCACCAGCGGAATACAAAATCCTACCAGACTGGCCATCTGTGATACTAAAGGACTCGGGATGTCTGTGCAACTCGGATTTAAAAGTCAGGCGACCCGCATAGCGTTTTTGCAGTTCGACCAAAAAGGCCTCATCCTCATTCCGCAAACGATCCAGCACCCCAGGAGCCACCACAATTTCCAATTCAACGATGTCGATGCCCTCCTGATGACCTTTGCGCATCAGTGCCGCAATTTGCCGTTGAATATCCACGCTCAACGCCAAGGGCGATTTGACTAAACCATGTCCACGACAGTACGGACAGTCGGAATACATCTGCGAAAGCAGACTTTCCTCCTGACGTTGCCGAGTCATCTCCATAATTCCCAATTCGGAAATCGGCAACACATTGGTACGTGCGCGGTCACGTTTCAACGACTGCTTCATCGCTTTATACACGGCATTCTGATGCTTGCGCGACTTCATATCGATCAAGTCAACAACCACCAGTCCACCGATATTACGCAGTCGTAATTGTCGCGCCACCTCCTCGACTGACTCCATATTGACTTCCAGAATGGCATCTTCCTGCGATCCTTTACCACGATGACGCCCGGTGTTCACATCAATCGCAATCAGCGCCTCTGTTTCATCAAAGACCAGATATCCGCCCGACTTCAAATTAACCTTGCGCCGGAAAGCCTCTTCCAGTTGCCGTTCAATGCCATAATGCTCAAAGATCGAGAGTTGCCCCTCATACTGAGTAATCACATTCTTAGCACGGCGCGAAATACGGCCCGCCACCTCACGAATACGCGTAAAGGCCTCACCATCGTCAATGGTGACACGGTCAATCTCTTCAGTCAGCCAATCCCTCACAACACGTTCGACCAAATCCGGCTCCTGATAAACACAGGTCGGAGCACGCAGATTTTTAATGTTCTCTTGCAACTCGTTCCACGACTCCATCAAATTACGCAGATCACGTACAAAAGCACGTTTACTAGCACCAGAGCCCACGGTACGGACGATCAACCCTGCGTCATCCGGCAGAGGAAGCCGATCCAGAATCTTCTTTAACCGTTGCCGTTCCTTGGAATCGCCTATTTTACGTGAAACGCCGCGTAACCGAGTTCCCGGCATCATCACCAAATAACGCCCAGGCAGACTGAGATTGGCTGTTACACGCGGTCCTTTGGTACCAATCGGTCCCTTGGTTACCTGCACAACCAGTTCAGATCCAGGAGGAAAACGCTTAGAGATTTCCTCGTTTGAAATCCGGCGACGCCGTGAGTGGCGTACATTCTCCTCATCATCATCCAAACGACTGTCATCATCCGGCAACATATCCCAGTAGTGCAGGAAAGCATTCTTTTTCATGCCAATATCGACAAACGCCGCCTGCAAATCATGCTCCAGATTCTGTATTCGTCCTTTATAAATACTGCCAACTAAACGTTCCTGCGTTGGATGTTCAACTTGCAACTCCTCAACGCATCCATTTTCAACAACCGTCACGCGCGTTTCGAGCTTTTCGACATTAACTACGATTTCACGCTTCGGCGCACCTTTTTTAAACCATCCAAACAGCATAACTATCCTCCTGAACGAGTAGTCTATTCGCGCATTATGCGCAACCACTCAAAACCTGATTCTCGATTCACGTCCACCAATGGACACACTTTGAACAATTCCCAATGCCGCCATCATGGTCAGCATAAAGGTTCTTCCGTAACTAATAAAAGGCAAGGGCAACCCAGTGATGGGCATCATCCCGATCGTCATGGCAATGTTGATGAACATATGACTGAAGAGCAGGGTAACAACACCCACACAGAACAGGCGTCCCATATTATTCTGACAACGAAAAGCTACCCATAACCCAGACCATAACAGACCGAGAAAGAGAGCCAACACTGTCACTGAACCTACAAAGCCAGCCTCCTCGGCCAGCACAGCGAAAATAAAATCGTTCGAGGAAACCGAAGGCGGCAGATAGCCCAACATGTACTGTTCACCTTTGAGATAACCTTTGCCCCTCAAGCCACCAGAGCCAACAGCAATCTCCGACTGGCGTCGATTGTACCCACTACTCAACAAATCCTTGTCAGGAAAAAGAAAGACCTGCAACCGCCTCACTTGATGGTCTTTAAGGTGCGTTGCGGTGATGAGTGCCTCGCGGGATTCCGGGGAAATATCCGCCTTTTCCGCCGCATAGATGGCGCCAA
>CAZSUM010000212.1:0-5204 GCA_964610015.1 uncultured Lentisphaeraceae bacterium | reverse complement strand
CGGTGGCAGACTGTGCATTCGTTGTTGGAACGACAGCACGTGGCGGGTTGTATCGGCAGCATGTCAAGAGTCCACGTGAGTGGGCTCCCGAGTTATCACAGTTAGCGCACCAGGGGCGGGTGGCTCTGGTTTTTGGAAGGGAAGACAAGGGGTTGTCCAATGAAGAGATTGGACAGTGTTCACATCTCATCAGGATTCCTGTTCATCCTGCATACACGTCGCTCAATCTTTCGCAGGCGGTCTTAATTTGTTGTTACGAACTGTTTGTTGCGATGGACGCTTATGAGCCACCGGTTGAGAAGTCTGTGCCGGCGGTTGCTGCCCGTAAAAATCGAATGATGTCGATCTGGCGAGAGATGTTGCTGCAAATTGGATTTATGAAAGAAGAGAAGGCGGATCACATGATGCAGGGGATTCAGCGAATCTTTTCTCGCGGTGTTTATTCCGATGACGATGTTTCAATCATGATGGGGGTCGCGAGGCAAACCGAATGGGCTGCACGGCAGAGGGCTCCGTCAGACCATGCAGAACCACGTGCCAACCCGCAGGAAGAGAGGGGCGGGTGACAATAAAGCCATGTCTTCTCTAGAACGATTTTGGTAATATTCAACCCATTTAAGGCACAGGTCAAACACAGGATGTTTATTGCTATGGACGTGGAACAGGAAATTGCACAGCTTAAAAAACAACACGACGCCATTATTTTAGCGCACAACTATCAGCTGGGTGAGGTTCAGGATATTGCCGACTTCACCGGTGATTCTTTGGAATTAGCGCGTAAGGCAAGTGAGATCGACGCTCGGACCATTGTGTTTTGTGGGGTCCTTTTTATGGCTGAAACAGCCGCGATTCTGAATCCGAAAAAGACGGTGCTCCTGCCAGTTGCTGATGCGGGCTGTCCCATGGCTGACATGATTACGGGCGCGCAGCTTTGTGAACTGAAGTCCCGGCATCCGCAGGCTAAAGTGCTTTGTTACGTGAACAGTACGGCAGAGGTTAAGGCTGAAAGCGACTGCTGTGTCACTTCGTCAAACGCGTTGGCTGTTGCGCGCAGTTTCCCCCCAGATCAGGAAATCATCTTTGTGCCGGATCGCCATTTAGGATCTTACACTGCCGAGCAACTTGGGCGTCAATTTATTCTCTGGCCCGGGTTCTGTCCAACACATGCCCGTTTTACCGAGGCACATGTGGCGCAAGCTCGGATCGCTCATCCGGGGGCGTGCGTACTTGTGCATCCTGAGAGCCCCAAACCTGTGCGCGACGCAGCAGATGCTGTTCTCTCAACAGGCGGTATGTGTCGTTATGCGCTGGCACATGATGATCAAGCCTATATTATTGGTACCGAGACCGGGATTCTTCATCGGTTGCGTCAGGAAAATCCTAACAAAATGTTCTACCCTCTGTTGGAGCAGGCGATCTGCCCCAATATGAAAAAGATTACGTTAGAGAAAGTCCTTTGGAGTTTGCGGGACAATGAAAAGGTGATTACAGTTCCGGACCCCGTTGCACAAAAAGCCAGGCGCGCCATTGAAGCGATGCTGGCCATCCGTTAAAACAGGCGTTCAGGTCATGAACTCGTTAACACATGCCATGCACACGGGGTCCTTTATTCAGGAGTGTTTGTCATGAAACTGACGCCTACTCTATGGCGATATCTTCCTGCTGTCTGTATGGTGGTTTTCATCGCGCTCGTTTCGCTATTGCCTGCGGCGTGCTTCAAAAGGGTGGAGATGTCGGTGCCACCTTGGCCTTACATGGATAAATGGATTCACGCCGTGATGTATGGAGCCTTGAGTCTCTCGTTTCATCACGCCTTGACGGTCCAGAATCGGGTGCGGGTTGCTTCTGTCCTGTGGTTGACGCTTTTAGCGGGTGGGTATGGTCTGATTTTGGAGTATGGGCAAGGCACATTGACACAGAGTCGTTCGCAAGATCTATGTGATGCAATGGCCAATTTGATGGGGGCCTCGTTGGCTTTATGGGCCTCGTTCGGATGGTCTCGATACCGTGAGAGGCCTCGAAGATAAAAAAAAGACGGATGTCTTTGTAGACATCCGTCTCATTAAGAAAGTGAGAGCCAAGCGCGTTACGCTTGAGGCTCTTCAACCTTTACATCAGCCGATTTAACGGCTTCGCTAGCACTTGGCAGCACGACCCACTGCAACAGGCACATCTCGGAACCATCGCTACGTCGTTGTCCTAACTTGAGGATACGGGTGTACCCTCCAGGGCGGCCATCCATAGATGGAACGACGGTATCGAACAGCACCTGTACGGCCTTAGGATTCTGCAACCGTGCAGCAGCCAATCGACGGGATGCCAACGTACCCTTGCGGGCGAGGGTTACCATCTTTTCGGCATCTTTGCGCGCTTGTTTAGCCTTTGCCAACGTGGTCTTAATGCTGCTCTGCAGGACCAAGTTCGTCACCAAGCTACTCATCAGAGCTTTGCGGTGTGACGTAGACCGTCCAAATTTCTTTACGATTCTGTTGTGACGCATCTCTTAAAACCTCAACCGTTTACTTGTTTTCATCGAGCAGCTCGGGATCGAACTTATAGCCCAGATAGAGTCCCAGATCAGTCAGCTTGTCCTTGATCTCGTTCAGCGATTTCTTACCGAAATTGCGGTACTTAAGCATGTCAGCCTCGGTCTTCATTGCCAGTTCGCCCACGGTTGTGATGTTGGCGTTATTCAGGCAGTTTGCGGCACGCACACTCAGCTCGATCTCATTCACACTCATGTTCAGGATTCGGCGCAGACGGTCGCGTTCTTCATCAACCTTCTTCTCCGACTCCTCAAACTCCATTACTTCTTCGCTGTAATCGACAAAGACATCCAAGTGGTGACGCAATACGGCGGCTGAGGTTTTCAACGCCTCATCCGGTGAAACACGGCCATCAGTCCAAATGTCGAGCACCAGCTTTTCATAGTCAGTGCGCTGTCCCACGCGGGTGTTTTCCACCTGGAAGTTTACGCGAACGACTGGAGAGAAGATGCTGTCAATCGGGATTCGACCGATTTCCTGATCCTCATCCTTGTTACCCTCTGCGGGACAGAACCCTCGCCCCATCCGGATTTCGGCTTCGAGGTTAAGAACCCCATCCGTATCCAGTGTGGCAATAGGTTGTGTCGGGTTGAGAACCTCTACGGCATTCTCTTCGGCAAAGTCAGCAGCGGTGACGACACAAGGTCCCTTTTTATGGAGCTTGATCCACACCGGATTACGGCTGTAACTTTTCACGAGAAGGCGTTTGAGATTCAGGATGATATCTGTCACATCCTCACTCACACCCGTCAGCGCGCAAAACTCGTGGCTTACGCCATCGATCTTGATGGAAGTCACTGCAACGCCCTCAATTGAGGACAACAGGACACGGCGGATTGAGTTACCGATGGTGCGGGCGTACCCAACCTCAAACGGCTCCGCGGTAAACCGCGCATAAGTAGCCGTTGCGGTGTTCTCTTCCTTCTGCACGCGCCGGGGCATCTCAAAATGACTCAAACGAATCGGCATGTTTCCGTCCTTTCAAGCCGTGTGCCCGTTTCTGGACACCGGCCATCAGTGCACCTTCGCTTAGCGCGAATACAATTCGACAATCGCCTGCTCATCCACAATTGGCGCGATCTGCTCGCGCGTCGGGATGCTCAGGATCTCAGCTCTAAAGGCCTTGCGATCCAGCGAAAGCCAAGTTGGCATCTGCTGGGTTGTGGCGGCTTCAAGGCTGCGCGTGGCCAGATCACGACTGTGTGCATGGTTACGCACTTCAATCACATCACCAGCTTTGAGGATCATCGATGAAGCAGTTGATTTTTTCCCATTGACCAAGATGTGCCCATGCAAAACAAATTGACGGGCTGCACGACGTGATGGCGAAAAACCAAGGCGATAAACCAGATTGTCAATACGGGTTTCAAGCAATTGTAACAGAATTTCACCTGTTACACCCTTACGACGTAACGCTTCTTTGAAGAAACGTTTGAACTGAAGTTCCTGCATGCCGAACTGACGACGCAGGCTCTGCTTTTGGCGGAGCTGCTCACCGTATTCAGACATTTTACGGCTGCGACGGGCACCGTGCTGACCGGGCGCGGGTTTCCCCTGCTCAATTGCACACTTAGCCATGTAGCAACGGGCGCCTTTAAGGAAAAGTTTTTGTCCTTCGCGCCGACAAATACGGCAAACGGGACCTGTATATCTGCCCATGTTAGACTCTCCTCCGTTTGCGAGGACGGCACCCGTTGTGGGGGATCGGTGTGCAATCTTTCAGCAACGTCACGTGAATACCATCGGACTGAATTGCCCGAACCGCAGACTCGCGACCGGCACCAGCGCCTTGTACGCGAACTTCGACTTCGTGCATCCCCTTAGAAAGAGCCTGTCTGGCAGCGTCTTGGGCTACCATGGTTGCTGCGAATGCCGTGCATTTCCGCGAGCCTTTGAAGCCAGCCTTGCCTGCTGAACTCCATGCAATCACGCCGCCACGGGCATCCGTAATTGACACCAAGGTGTTGTTAAATGTCGATCGTACAAAGGCAATACCAGCCGGTATTGATTTCGATCGGCCTTTTTTCTTGGCACTTTCTGCTGCCGCACTTGTCTTGGCTGACTCATCGCCAGTAGACATAACGGCCTGTGCCTCGCTTATTGCCGATTGCTCAGGGGCATCGGTCTGCTCTTCTTTGTTTACAGCTTCTTCGCTCATGCGTCTCAGCCTTTTAAAAAAATATGGCGGGACGGCAATTTTCTTGAGAAACCCTCAAAAACTACCGCGCCGACGCCGGGTTATTTGGATTTGGCTTTCAGCGCCGCTCTTGCCGTCTTGTCACGGACTGCACCAACCGTTCGCTTACTACCCTTACGGGTTCTCGCGTTAGTTTGAGTCCGCTGTCCGCGTACCGGCAATCCGCGCTTGTGGCGCAGTCCGCGATACGAGCCAATGCTGATCAGACGACGAATATTTTGCGACACCTCACGGCGGAGATCACCCTCTACCCGGTATGTGTCTTGAATATGAGTAACAATCTGCCGGATCTCTTCCGGTGTCAGATCGTCCGCTTTTTTGGCCGGGTCGATCTTGCAATGTTCGACCACGTCACTGGCCCGTTTGGGACCGATTCCGTGAATATACCGGAGCGCGTATTCAACGCGTTTTCTGCCCGGGATATCCACACCCATCAATCTCGGCATGGTTGTCCTCTTCCG
>CAZSUM010000211.1:0-5254 GCA_964610015.1 uncultured Lentisphaeraceae bacterium | reverse complement strand
TGCCAATTAAGCCACGGATATCATTCAACTGCCGATATTTAATTGCGCGCGGATTATTCCACGACCCAAACACGGCATCAATGCCGCGCCAAAGTTGATCCATCGCGTCGGTCGGGAAACTGCATCCTTTGACCTCCTTGACCATCTTCATATAACGCGCAACCACATCCTGAAGGTCTTCTGTCATCAGCTCGGTATCAAGGGTGTATCCCTTGGCGTGTTTCACTGCATCCAACTCATGCTCGAACTGGTGATGCTCCACACCCATAACCACATTGCCAAACATCTGAATAAAACGGCGATAGGAATCCCATACAAACCGGGGATTACCGGTCCGAGCGATCAGCGCCTCAACCGTATCGGCATTCAATCCAAGATTCAAAACAGTGTCCATCATGCCGGGCATGGAAGCCGCCGCACCGGAACGAACCGAAACCAACAACGGATTCTTACCACCCCCAAAGGTCTTGCCTGTGGTCTTTTCGAGCTTCTTGAGCGCCGTCATGACCTCGTCACGTAACATCGCGTGTAAGGCCTTCTCCCCGATTTCGTAGTACTTCGCGCACGCCTCAGTTGTAATGGTAAAGCCCGGAGGAACAGGCAGACCAAGGCCAGCCATATCAGCAAGGTTAGCTCCTTTGCCACCCAGCAAGGCTTTCATCGAAACATCGCCTTCCGACTGTCCCGCCCCGAAGAAAAAAACATATTTTTTCGCTTTGCCGCTCTGCTTCCTAGGCGCGGACTTTTTCACTGCCAACGTTTTCTTTGCCATATTTTCCTCTTTGTTAAAAAGACGTTTGACAGTTTATCAAACACAAGCCAAGAGTCAACATTAGCAAGTCTCATTTAGCTCAGTTTTGCTACATCTTCTGGTAGGGATGGTTTCCCCTTCGGAACGCCGTAGCCTTGGCGGAGGAGGCGAACCGTCCGCAGGCCCTTGTCTCGGACGCCTTGGCACCTCTGCCAAGGCTACGGCGTTCCGAAGGGGGATGCGTCCCACCCGCGTGGGATCATCAAAACGCTCGTACCCAAAAGGGTTCTTACCCAAACTCCGTTTTTCCTGATTTGTTTTTCAGCCCTTTTGCGCTAGAATTATTTTTTTGGAAAGGATTCGACATGAAGATTCTGGTCACTGGTGGTGCAGGGTTTATTGGGAGCCACACCGTTGTCGAACTGTTGCAGGCTGGCCATACGGTCGTCGTGGTAGACAACCTCTGCAACAGTTGCGAAGAGAGTTTGCAGCGAGTCATGGAGATTACGGGTAAGCGCGTCGTTTTTCACAAGATCAACCTGCTGGATCAAACAGCGCTTAACGCGGTCTTTGAAACCGAGGGACCTTTTGATGCCGTCATTCACTTTGCAGCGCTGAAGGCTGTCGGTGAATCGGTTCGCATGCCACTCGCTTACTATCACAATAATATCACGGGAACCATCACCCTGTGTGAAGTCATGGCAGCGCATAACTGCAAGAACATCGTGTTCAGCTCATCCGCGACTGTGTATGGAGACCCCGCCAACGTACCGATCCGAGAAGACTTTCCCACTCTAGGAGCGACCAATCCCTATGGCTGGACCAAGCTCATGATGGAACAAGTTTTTAGAGATGTTTATCGTGCCGATCCCGACTGGAACATCATCCTCCTGCGCTATTTTAACCCCATTGGTGCGCACGAGAGTGGTCGCATCGGAGAAGATCCAGCCGGAATTCCCAACAATCTATTGCCTTATGTCGCCCAAGTGGCTGTGGGACGCCTGCCCTATCTCTCGGTTTTTGGGAACGACTATCCCACACCTGACGGAACCGGCATTCGCGACTACATTCATGTAGTCGATCTGGCGATTGGACACCTCAAGGCACTGGATCGACTCAGCACGGCTTCTGGACTGGATGTCTACAATCTTGGCACAGGCAAGGGGTATAGTGTGCTTGACGTCATCCAAGCCTTTAAACAGGCCTCAGGGCATCAAGTCGCCTATAAGCTCATGCCGCGCCGTGCTGGAGATATCGCAGAATGTTGGGCCGACCCCGCTAAGGCGGAACGCGAGCTAGGATGGAAAGCCGTGCGGGGTTTGCAACAGATGTGTCAAGACGCTTGGCGCTGGCAATCACAAAACCCCAACGGATACGCGAAAGGCTAAGTGATGTCGCAGTGGACCGACATTCTAAACGGTTTGTGCGACCACGTGACCCTGTTGCAGGAGCTTGGCCATAAAACAGTCGCACTTGACTCAGAAATTTTTCAAGCGCTCGTGTTGCATCCAGCAAAGCGGTCATCGCACGCCACGCCACGCGCGCCCACAACGGCGAGTACGACGACGCCCCACACGACGGTAATCTCCCACTCCATGACCCCTCGTGCCGTAAATGTACCGATGGTGTTTTCACCCGATTCGCCCGCCCGCTCACCTGACGCGCGGCGCACCGCCTTGGAAGAGTTGAGCGCGCGGATGACCGTGTGTGATGCCTGCCCCTTATGCAAGGAGAGAAACCATTGCGTACCGGGCCAAGGGAACTTCAACACACCAGACGTGATGTTTATCGGCGAAGCCCCGGGCGCTGATGAAGACCGCGAAGGTGTTGCCTTCATTGGCAAAGCCGGACAATTGTTAACACGCATGATCGCGGCCATGGGGTATACCCGTGAAGAGGTCTTCATTGCCAACATCTGTAAGTGTCGCCCACCCAAAAACCGGGTTCCTACTCCCGAAGAGTGTGCTGTTTGCCTACCCTTTCTACGTGCACAAATATCGATCATCCGTCCCAAAACAATTGTTCTTCTTGGAGGAACCGCAATTAAGGCCCTACTGGATACCCAAAGTGGCGTCAACCGGATTCAGGGGCAATGGACCCGTTACGAGAGTATTCCCGTGATGCCCACCTTTCACCCCGCCTACCTGTTACGTTTTGAACCTGCTAAACGCGACGCGTGGCAAGCTCTCAAACGTGTCCTTGCCTACCTTGGAAAGCCCATTCCAAATCAAGTACCCCCCCAAAAAACACCCCCTCAAACTTAGCGCTTGTTTTCTTTCAAACCAAGCGATAGACACCTCTTGTTCTGTTTCACTTAAATGTTTGCAAAGCTGCTTTATGGCGTGTTTGCGATCAAGTCCAGTTGTGACGCAGAATGGGTCGAGGAAAAGCCCCCTTGCCTTTTTGGAATCTAATTTCATATACCGCCGGCGACTCACCGCAAAATTAACTTTCTTTTCTTGATTTGACATATTCATGACTCCATATTTTCGGTGTCGTTAGTTATGACGCAACCTAAGAGTTTTTGAGCTTATTTCGGTGTCATGAATGATGAGTCAACGCGCCCTCAAATAGCGGTCTTCCCTAATCTCTTCCAATCTGTTATCCTTTCTATCTTTTTTCAATCGGATTGAGGATCTTTACGAATGGCTGCTGAACCGACTTGTTCTGAATTAGAGACACGTTTTCTTGCCCTGTTTGAACAGGCCCCTCTGCCTATAGACGATTTGCTACCTTTAATCCAAAGAGCAACCACCTGTTTTGGAGAAGAGAAAGCTGGCGAGTGGACCATGATGTTGATCCAGGAACTGACCGATGCGGGCGCTTTTGAGGGCCTTTATCGAGTTCTACGTGCGCGTGCCTCCCGGCTCAGCGCCATGTTAGCTCCTGAAGCGGTAGGCAAACTCTTTAAAAAGGTTAACCACGACCGACTGGTCACCGCCTTCCTAGACGCTGCCTCTTTTGGCAAGTTCCCGCTCGAAGAGTCTTTTACACGTATGGATACCCTGCTAAGCCTGACTCCGGGCGTGCAGGTCATTGACAGCTCGTGGGGATTTGGCGTCATCGTCAGTGCCGATGCCTTTCAACAATCCTTCACGATTGACTTCACCCATAAACCGCATCATATCCTCCCTTTCTCTACCGCGACAGAAACCGTACGGATTGCACCCACGGAGCATCTCCTCTCACTACGCCACAATGACCCTGAAGCAATAAACCGTCTAATAACTGAAGCCCCGAGTGAATTGGTGCGTCGTGCCTTAGCCAGCTTTGGTAACATGACGGTCCTGCAGCTCGAAACGTTATTGGTTCGCGAAGCGTTTATTCAGCAAACCGAGTGGAAACGCGTCTGGGAAGGCGCGCGCAAAGGCCTAAAGTCTGATCCGTTGGTGAACGTGCCTACCAAACGTAACGAGCCCATCCGTTTGCTCGCACAAGCCGAAACGTATGGAGATGATTGGTTTGATGCGCTAGCCCGTAACTCAAATCCTGGGCAGGTTCTTGAGCAGATCATCGAGCTGGAGAGTGCGGGCAAGGTGGCTGGACTTGACGATGCAGCACGCGGTGTACTTGAGGAACGTTTAGGTTTTGCGATCAAGGCAGCACAGGGACACAACCCCGCGCTCTACGCGCGACTGGCTGTCATGGTTTCAAACCTTAGCTTTCTAACACCTCCCGCCGATCAGCTCCGCGCTCACCTCTGGGATCAACATCGTTTCATTGCTGCGGCTGAGAGCCTAACGGTTAAGGAAGTCGCAGGGTTGGCAACCTTCCTTCTGGCTGAAGGGGGTGCCGTGAATCGGCGGTTAGCGACCCTCCTGCCACAGATGCCCTTTAATCTGCTGAACGAAGTTCTGACACTCCTGAAGGAAGATGCTGCGATTGCCGAACGTTGCTGCGGATTGCTCTCGCAACCTAAAGCCCCTGCTACGTTGGTTTCTTGGATCTTCCGTAATCGAGCCATCATCACTTGGCCGATCCCGAAATTAGGCGCCCTTTTGAATCATGCGATCTTGATTGTAGAAAGCCGCCTTTCTGGCGAAGCTCTACGCATGCAGAATCATCTCAAAAAACTCTTTGGGCAAGCCAAGTGGTTGGACGATATTTTTGCTGAATTGGACGAACCCGAACGACAACGCTTCTTCGAACGTGTACAGGCATCGGCTGCATGGGATCCCTCCACGCACCGTGCGCTACTCAATCGCATGTTGAAACTTGATCCCGCACTGGCAACGCGTAAGCGTAGCGTGAGCCAACCCGTTGACACCACCCGATGGACCTCTTGGCGCTCTTTAACAGAACGCCAACTGCTATACAAGCGAATGATCGAAGTGGAGTTGCCGAAGAACAGTCAGGATATTGCCACTGCTCGTAGCTATGGTGATTTACGTGAAAATTTCGAGTACCAAGCCGCCAAGGACTATCAGCGTCAACTCCTTCAACGTCAGGCCGAAATACAGCAAGATCTCGCAGACGTCAAAGGCTCGAGTTTTGTCGATGTCC
>CAZSUM010000210.1:0-5292 GCA_964610015.1 uncultured Lentisphaeraceae bacterium | reverse complement strand
CCGGATTCGCCATGGGTCTTGGCAAACCTGGCATCTGGACTTGCCAACAGTCGGAGATCGACGCAGGAAACGTGCATTTCGATGCCCGCCAGTACAGCATCGTGTCATGGGAACCGGACAAACTCGCCGATTTCGCCACGCGCCTGACCCAGCGTATCGAAGCCACCATCGGGCGCGGGCGGTATATCAAAGAGACAGCCTCATGATCTATATTGGAGACTTTTGTTTACTGAAAGAGCGACAGGAATACGGAGGTAATTTGTGGATACCCCTGCCATAAAGGACATCAAGACGCCGTTTACTCCGTATGATGTGCTTGCGTACCTAATTCCCGGGCTCACATGCGTATGTTCTGTTGCGTATTATGAGTTTGTGCTGGCCCAACATGTTCCCGCTGAAAAACTGCACGCTCCATTTCAACACGTCGGACAATGGATCAAGTCGCTGCACTGCGGAAAGGATTCTGGATCGAGTTGGGCGATGCAGTTTCTCGCACTGTTAGGTGCCGTCACAGCCTTGTATGTCGTTGGCCACATTATCGCGTCGTTGTCTGAACTCTGTCTTGACAGATTCATGCTACACAAGGCAACAGGCTATCCCCGTGAAAAGTTGCTGGATATCCATGACAAGCAAGGGCGAGATATTTCGCGTCCATTTTATAGGGGCACATTCTTCTGGTTCAATCTGGCAGCATTGGCTTGCTATGGAGAAGTCTTGTACCCCCAGTATGAAACGTGGTTAGAACAAGGAGTCTGGGTCGTAACGGGTGGCATGGTTATTGGTTTCGTATTTAAAATTTTGGCATCGGGCTTGACGCCACCTCGCCTTAAACCAGAAATGTGGTTTAGAGAAACACTTATGTGGCGAGCCTGGAAAGTCATTTTCATGTTCTTGCTGACGTGGTTATATGCGGGTCCAATCCGATTGATTGGTAAATTCTACAACGACATTGTACAGCCGCAGCGCGGATTTGATGAAGAATTTAGGCGGCTCTTTAAGGCCAAGTTTAAGACTCTGTTCGCGATGGACGCCGAAAAAGCGCAGTCAAATGTTTATTGGTTACCTTATATTTACATCGCTGAAAAGTCTGAGGTGCTAAACAAGGTGTTGATCAACTGGCTGAATCTGTACAGCCTAATGCGCAATCTGTCGATGGCCTTTTACCTTGCTTTTATCTATACGACGGTTTCATTGTCAGTCGAGGGACATAATCTTCCGGACGGTGAAGGGTTGTGTGCGCGATACCTTCCCTTGGCGCTTTTTGGGCTATCCATGATCTCGCTCTTACGGTTCTACTATCTCTACTCGGCGTACTACACGAAGTTCTTGTATAGGGCTTTTGTATATTTAGCCACCCACTCCGCCGCCGATGAATTGCACCAGTCTGAAAGAGCTCCTTTGACTCGAACTCATATTTTTGGGCGGTCACGTCGGCACTAGAAGAGATGCCCGAGCAGGTGTGCGCGAACAGGAATGTGCAGAAAGAGGAAGACCATGAAAGCGACTCAACCAGACCTATTATTGAACGAAACGCCCGACGGCGATGTGGGCGTTGCCCTCAGTCTCTCGCTTGAAGCGCTCGGCGCTGAAGAGCAGCGCATCCGTTGGGAGGGTTCTCAGGCGATGGCCAAGGGCGATTACGACACCGCCGAGGCGGTTCTCGACTTCGCCAAACGCCTTCTTGCCTTCACCAAGAAAGTTGAAGCCCTCGGCAAGGAGTGGAAAGGCTTGGAAAAACTCCGTGACGACGCCACGCCCGAAGTGCAGCAGATCGTCAGCAAGCGCTTCTTCGGCCGCATCGGCAAGGGCGAGATCACGCCCCATCCCGACTTTTACCGTCCTATCCTCGAAGTCCTTGTCGAACTCGGTGGCGGTGCCAAAACCAAGACCGTTCTCGACCGCATTGGTGAAAAGCTGAAAGCAGTTTTGAAGCCCAAGGACTACGAGCATCAACAATCCAGCGGCAACCAGATCCGTTGGCGCAACACCGCGCAGTGGGCACGCAACACCATGGTCAACGACGATGGCCGCATGAAAAAAGGTTCCCGCAACGGCTACTGGGAAATCTCCGACAAAGGCCGCGCGTGGCTGAAAAAAGCTTAGGACGCGCGTTTGAAGAAAAACTAATGAACAGTAAAATTACAATGGTGTCGATTGATTCTATCGACGAAACAAATGCCGGGCTGCCGCAGCACAAGATGGACGAGCGGCTGATGACGCTGATGGATCAGGTTCTCGCGGGTAGCTTGAGAATGTATTACGGAGAAGTGCCAATTGGTCAACTTGTTCCGTACGATCTGGACTATCGCCCAGACCTGCATCCAATTACGAAAGAGGTCATTGAAAGTTTTATCGAGGAATGGAAACGTGGGCATTTACAAAAAATGATCGTTTATCAACGGGGAACTTGGTTCGTGGTGTCGGACGACTATATCACCCTGTTCGCTGTACTGCGAGGGCGTCCTGATTATGTCCCGTGCTGGATACTGGGCAAGCCCGAGCATGCACAAGTGAAAAACGTGCAAGGGCCTATCGCCCAAGCGGACGTTAATAAAGTATTGGGCTTGGCGGAGTAAAAGTTTACCTAATGACGCAACGTTACCACATAAGGACTATAGCCACATGAACACCTTCACTAGTGTCGATGATTGCGTTTTGCAGGGAGTAATTGCGTCTGCCCGACAACGCCTAGTGTTCATCGCTCCAGGACTGCGACCTCCGGTAGCTGAAGCCCTCGCCAAGGCTATGGCGCTCCTATCCCCCGATGCTGTGCATCTGGTGTTTGACGTAGACGCCGAAGTCTGCCGCTTAGGTTATGGTGATAAGGACTTCAAGGGCATGGAGATACTCCAAGCGGCGGCCGCCAAACATCATCTCACCGTAAACCACCAAGCAGGCATTCGGATTGGGTTGGTTATCGCTGACGATACGACCTTGATTTACAGCCCGACACCGGAACTGATCGCGCAACAGAACAGAAACCCTGGCAAACCGAACGCCATCTGCCTGAACACCGAATTGCCTGCGCAATTGGCAAGGGCCTGCGCCATGGGACCGGAGAAACATGGCACACTCGAAATCGGGAAAGACCCGGTCGAGCAGATCAAAATAGATGCAGTCAAACGCGACCTAGCCGAACGGCCGCCCAAGGCATTCAATATCGCCCGCGTCGAGCGTGTTTTCAGTTCCATGCTACAATATGTCGAGTTCGAGATTGAGAACTACAAGTTGACCACTCGCACGTTGCGCCTAGATTCGGAACTATTTGGAGTCAGAGACGAGGCGGTTTCCCAACGACTGGCCAGTCGGTATCACCTCTTCTCAGCGAATGATTCGCTGGCCGTGGAAATTCCTTTCGTCGGAGAAAATGCCGAGCCTGACCCAAGTCGACCGAAGGAGACGTTTGGTGCGTTGAGCGTGGATAAGGAACGCAACCGCATCAAGAAACTTTATATCATTGAAGCAGGCAAAAACCGTGCCCTCATTCTCCGGAGAAACGTGCCCGCATTTGAGAAAGAGATCGCGCGACTGCGTGTGCGCATCGAGCTTTATAGGGATGGGGTGCAAACGCAGATTCACAAGCGCACTGAGGAAATCGCCGCCGAATTGCTGGCCGCGCTGACGCAAACCCTCAAAGATAACCCGCCGCCCCACTGGGCATCGCGCCATATTAATGCCACGATCAGTGAGGACGACGTAAAGCGGTTATTTAATGAAGACATCAAACAGGAGTTGGAAAGGGTGCGAACCGATTTTGACCCCAAGATCCGGACCGACTACAAGGAAATCACATACGCGACTTTCGTGGACAAAGATTTCAGAGAATTGATCGAAGGCCGTTTCGGCAAGAAGGAGATTGCCCGAATTTTAGAGGAACACGACGCCGCGCCTGAACGCAAGAAGGAAGGGAACTAATGAGACATGGCAGTCCAATAGCCCCAACGGTGGGGTGCACACCGGAGCGGTATAGGGGTTTGACATTTGACATTAACCCGACATGAGTAATGAAATGACCCATTATCGGCAGAATTGAGGAAGGAGCGGATTAGTGATCAAAAAGAGGTTGCCTGAGAGCAGCGGAGACAATAAACCGCCGCAAATCATCATCTACGAAACGGACGACAAAGTCGCCAGAGTCAGTGTCCGCCTTGAGGATGAAACCGTCTGGCTGACTAACTTGCAGCTTTCGCAACTGTTCAACGTGGCGAAAGCCACTGTCAGCGAGCATATTAAAAATATCTTTGACAGCGGGGAGCTGTCACCTGATGCAGTTGTTCGGAATTTCCGAACAACTGCCGCCGACGGCAAAAGCTATGACATGTCGTTTTACAACCTCGACATGATTCCTCAAGTATCAGGCCAGAACACTCAGCGACGTGGAAAAGCAATATCTCGCCAGCCTCAAAAGCGCCGAAACAGCCGTCAGAAAGCGAGGCGGGAAACAACCACGCGTGAACAAGTCCAACGGTCAGAAGAGCGATGAGTAAGACGCAAAACACCCTTGTCAACGGCGCAGCGGTCAGCATTCTCCGCAAAGGGGATGCTGGCTATCCTGCCGCGCTGCTATCCCGTTTGGATTCTACGGCCCCCGCAACGCTGACCGCTCTCGGCAACCTTAATCTCCTAACCCTTCCCAAGACCGCACTCTTTTGTTCCGCCCGCTGTCCGGGCAGCGCCATCCTCTCTGCCTACGACCAGGCGGCGAATTGGCGCGACGCCGGACGTTGCATCATCAGCGGCTTTCACTCGCCCGTTGAACAGGAATGCCTCCGAATCCTGCTTCGCGGCAAGCAGCCCATCATCATCTGCCCGGCGCGAGCGCTGCCCAAGCGCATCCTGCCGGAATGGCGACAGCCGCTGGCCGACGGCCGGCTGCTCATCCTCTCCGCCTTTCCCGACACCGAAACCCGCGTTACCGCCGACCTGGCCCATCGCCGCAACGAGTTCGTCGCCGCCCTCGCCGACGAGACTTACTTTGCCCACATCACCCCAGGCGGACATTCTGCCAGACTTGCAGAACAAGTTGCCACATGGGAATCGCCGATAAGGGAGAACAAAGAATGAAATTCACCGTGGCACCTGAATCGATATTGGCGCTGCTGAGCATGGCCAAAAAGCTTAAGACACCAATTCTCGGAGGTCATGATGGCGCGCAGAAGAAAGAGCAACAGTCCGTTTGATGACTTAATTGAAGTTTTGCTGCTGTTCCCTTGGTGGGTGACGCTCATCTTGGGCAGCGGCCTATGGGTCTATCTCAAGTGGCAGCCGTCACCGTCCGGTTTCTCTTTGGAA
>CAZSUM010000209.1:0-5297 GCA_964610015.1 uncultured Lentisphaeraceae bacterium | reverse complement strand
TCGCACGCGGAGGGGCCTTCTGCGAACTTGCGCTTGCCCCGGCGCATACGATGGCCAGCCAATATTTCGGCAGATGTGGCGAGCAGCCGCTCCACTATTATCTGGTTTTCATGCTAATCGGCGTGTTCTTTGGTGGCCTCATTTCCGCCTTATTGGCCAATCGCTGTACCGTGGCGGTGGAGCGCGGCAGCACCTGCACGTCGTTTAAACGGCTACTCTTTGCGCTGATCGGCGGCCTCATCGTCGGGTTCGCCAGTCGCCTCGCTAATGGGTGTACCTCTGGGCAAGCCTTGTCCGGCAGCGCCGTGCTGCTCACGGGCAGCCTGCTCTTCCTCGTCAGCGTCTTCGCGGGCGGCTATGCCACGGCCTGGTTCGTAAGGAGGCAATGGCATGATTAACACCTTCTTTAACTCTGGAACATTGGATTCACCCACCGCATTTTTTGCGAGTCTGCTCATCGGAATCGCTTTCGGTGTGGCGCTAGAGCGTGCGGGCTTCGGTAGTTCGCGGCGTCTGTCGGGGATCTTTTACTTCAAAGATATGGCAGTGCTGAAAGTCATGTTCACTGCCGTGATCGTGGCGATGCTGGGCATCTCCTACGCGAAAGCATTCAGCTGGGTGACAAGCGACAATGTCTATTTCCTGCACACGCTCTACGCGGCGCAGATTTTCGGGGGACTCATTTTCGGCGTGGGGTTCGTAATGGGTGGCTGGTGTCCTGGAACTGCGGCCGTTGGCGTCGCCTCTGGCAAGATCGATGCATTGGTCTTTCTCTTGGGTGCGATGGGGGGCAGTATCCTTTACAATGAGGTCTATCCGGTGGTCGCTCCCCTGACCGCACATGACCGCGGGGTCATTTTCGGTTTCGACTCACTGGGCGTTTCTGAAGCGAGCTTCGCGTTCGTCTTCACGCTGGTCGCAGTCGGCTGTTTCTGGGGCGCGGAGCTAATTGAGAAGCAGCGCACAGGTGCAGAAGGCTATTTAAATTCAAGGTTTCTAAAGGTCTTTAGCGCGTGTCTGATCGTCGGTGCATTCGGTTTGTTTGCGGTTCAACCCAATCCGGCGACCTCGGCACCCGCCACCACACAAGAACAGGCGTTGCTAACCAATCTGCAGGAGGGCACAGATCATATCGAGCCCGAAGAACTGGCCGACCGCTTGTTAGGTGGCGACGCAGCGGTTTTGTTGGTCGATATCCGTACACCTACCGAGTTTGAGCAGTTCCACATCCGTTCAGCCGTGAACATCCAAGTCTCGGATTTGCCTGTGGCCCTCATGCCGCACAAAAATCGGGGATGGATCGTGCTCTACTCAAACGGCATGACGCATCCCGCGCAGGCCCGCGACAGTTTGGCCCGGCTGGGTTTCGGCAACGTCTATCAACTCACTGACGGGCTAGAGGGGTTCGCAGAAACATGTCTCAAGCCAGTATCACTCCGGAAAGAACCGATTCCGCCCGTCCACGCCGCCAAGATCCGCGCGTGGCGCGCGTTCTTCCTGAGCATGCCCACACCCGCTCCTGCAACTGTTTCTGCGTATACAGAAGAGGTCCTTCCGGCTGAAGTGGAGACGGATTGGTTGATTAAAAACCTCGGACGTTCAAATGTCAAAATTTTCGATATGCGCCCACAACCCGAATATAACGGCGGACATATTCCCGGTTCCCTGAGCCTGAACATTGAACATCTGCGCGGCTGTGTCCGTGGCATCCCCGTATTACTGCTTCCAGCCTCACTGCTAGCCGAACACTTCTCGCTCATGGGACTCCGTCCCGAAGATAATATCGTCATCGTCTGGGGTGACAAGATGCAAGACGCAACGCTGGTCGGCATGGCCTGCGAGCGTCTGGGGCACAGCCGCTATACCGTGTTGCGCGGTGGCTTTCAAAAGTGGCTAAGCGAAAAACGTCAACTGGACGACGCGCTTCCATCGGTCGTTCCGTCACGTTATCCCATGCCAACCAAGGCCGACGGATTCACGGTTGAGGCAAAGAACGTTTTGACAGCAATGGGCAAACTCGACACGGTAATCCTTGATGTGCGACCAGCTGATTTCTTCACTGGCAAGAAACGCGAGGAGGCCCGTGGCGGTCACATTCCAGGCGCGGTTAACCGAGCCTTCTCCTCCGACATGACCTCAGGAGGGACCTTCAGCACGCTGAAACCAACCGACGAACTGGCGGCCGCCTATGCGAAGATCATTCCTACAAAAGACACGCCGGTTATCGTACATTGCCGAACTGGCCACCAAGCCAGCCAGACCTTCTTCGTGCTCACTCGGCTCTTGGGGTATACCCAGATTCGATGGTATGACGCGGGCTGGACGGAGTGGGCTGCTCGTCCGGAACTTCCCGTTGTTAGTGAAACGCATGCTCCTGATGAAAAATAGAAGCGAGCGTGCCCTGTAACGTGATGGCGACACGCTTTTCACATGGGCTTCCCCTTGACCTTGCCTCATGGTGCTGCGGGTTTCTGGCAGGGATGTTGCGGGTTTCTGGTAGGGATGTCTCCCCGAGACGTCCGCAGGTCCATGTCCCGCTACGCCCTGGTAGCTGTGCTGTGCGGACGCCTCGGGGATGCGTCCCTACCCTTTGCGGACAACCCGATCCTCTCCCCCAAAACTAATGCACTAATGAACTAATGCACCTCCCCCTCTGGCAGGGATGTCTCCCCCTTCGGAACGCCGTAGCCTTGGCAGAGGTCCCTGAGACGTCAGTAGATTAAAATCCATTTTGACAGAAGTGCTCAAGAAGGACTACGCTATCCAATTATGCCTCACAAAATACTCAATCTACAACAGGCGGCTCAACATATCCGTATTCCGGAACGGGAGCTTTTTCATCTTGTTCAGCGTGATGAAATTCCGTTTTTGCGTCGAGGAGATGACGTGGTCTTTGAACATCGCCAACTCGATGATTGGGCACAACGACGTATCTTGGGGCTCCCAGCCAAGAAACTAACCTCTCGGCATCAACAGGACATCTCGGAACGGACATCACGAGCGACAGAAGACGCCCTTGTGCCACTGCTTTTTCGTCCAGAATGGATCAATCCGGCGCTCACTTCACGAACCAAACCTGGTGTCATCCGCGATATGGTGGCCTTGGCTGTAGAGACTGGACTGCTCTATGATGACGCTGCTCTGCAACGGGAAATTGAAGAACGTGAAAGTGTTGCGTCAACTGCGATTGGTGATGGAGTTGCACTACTTCACGCGCGTTATCATGACCCATACTACGCCGCTGAATCTTTTGTCGTTCTAGGGAAAAGTGTTCAGCACATCTTTTTTGGTGCACAAGATGGCGGAGAAACAAATATCTTTTTTTTGATCTGCTGCACAGATGACACCCTGCATTTACATACGCTAACGCGTCTTTGTATGTTGATACACGGCACCCTGTTGCTTTCAGACTTGCGTGCAGCAACAGAACCTGAGGCTATGTACCAAATCCTTGAACAGGCTGAATCAGATCTCTTGCGCACCTTGTAATAGAAGCGTACAGAGCAGTACACTACGAGATATCAGAACGCACAGACCTTCTGAGTGCGATCACTTGAGATCCGAGGCATAAGGAATGGGAATGTCATTCTCCTTGTTCAGCTTGAGCATTTCGGCATAGATCTGTTCCTGCGGTGTGCGCGTATACTGGCTGACCAAGTGATACATCTTCTGATAGGCCCAGCGTTTCTTGACAGCGGCAGTTCCCAACTTAGCGTGACGTGTCAAACTCAACTGAAAGATGGAGTCATACCCTTTATCAGCAGCCAATCCGCGAATCTGAAACACCAGTTCTTCGGTCTTATCGGGACAGACGCCACAGAGTTGAAGTTGCTGCCCTTTGTAGAGATTGGTTGTATCCTTTGGATAAATCTCACTTTTTGAAACCGCATGAAACGTCACGGTAATATCACTCATCACAGGGTCCTTAAGCCCCATATAAGCGTTTGCCATCGTCTCAGGAATATCCCAGCGGTCACCTTTGAGAATCGAGGCTTTCCCGCGGTTGCAGTAGGTCAACATATCAAGCAAATAGACATTCGCCTTGCTCTGTGTTCCATACATGTTAACAGACACCAACCCATTGTTCAGTTCCGTAAACGCGCTGATGATCTTAGCACTTTCCGTGACTCCAAAAGTCGGCTTACCGTCTGTCACAACAAAGGCGATCATGGGGCGCTGTGGATCGCGTGGCATCTTCAGCAAATTTCGCAACGAACCAAACAGATCGGTTTGTCCGAATGCGCGCATACTTGAAGCAAAATATTCTGCCTTCTGACGACTCTCATCCGTCACCGGGGTCCAGTCTGGAAAACACCGTTCAAACGTATCGCGAAAGGCCACAACATTGAACCGATCATTTGGATTCAGTGTACTATTCAAAGCACTGGTCATCGCGCGCCGACAGAAGATCATACGTTCTTCCGACATGGAGGCAGACACATCCTGAATCAAAACAATATCTTTGGGCAAGGTGGCAACCGGTTTATCCGAACGTGGTTCGATGCCGATTCTGAAATAGATACGATCCGGTTCATTGGGGTCGCGATAGGTTTCAAGACCCACCGCCAACAAATTATCGATTGACTGATAATCCACAGTTTGTCGTAAGGCATCAACTTTGGCTTGTGCGTCACGGGCTTGGCGTTCTTCTTCGCTCTGGGCCGGCACATCCAACACCTGCTTAGCAGCCTCTTCCATCGCTTTTTTGATTCGCGCCTGCCGCTCCTCGGACGTTGCGATATCATCGACACCATTGGTTGCCCCCCCTCGTCCCGTTCGTCCATCTGCACCCGCGTCGAAACGTGATTCCGTCGCCTGAGCCAATGCTTTTGAGGAGAGTGCTTCGGTCAACTCTATGGATTCTTTATAAGTACCTTTACTGATTTCGGTATCAAAAACCTCGGCCGACTCCAACCGCTTGGGAGGCTCGGGGTCTCGTCCGAACTCGCGCCCTGCGAGATCGATGGAGGGAACAATATCTGGGGCTTTTGGCACGCGTTCGATCATGGGGATCTCACGTCGGGGCAGGGCCGCAACTTCATCTTGAACGGTACGATCAAAAATTTGTGCAATTTCCTGTCGTGGCATCCATGGTGTTGTGTCGATCTGAGCAATAGCGGAATCTTTAAGCGCTGGGATTCCCGGCACGAGTGCTTCGCGTGGAATCGGAGGCGGCACCGTGATTGCTGGACTTGCAGTCTGGCTAAGCGAGTCGACTCGCTCGGAGGCTTCAATGGGCCCACGACTCGGTGTGTCGCGTTCACCTAACAGCTTCTGAGCCATGCGCATGGGATCAG
>CAZSUM010000208.1:0-5307 GCA_964610015.1 uncultured Lentisphaeraceae bacterium | reverse complement strand
GTCAAAACTTCGGCCCCCTCTACGGATAATACGGCACTAACGTGACTTTGGCAGATCATCGGCTGACTCACACGTCCCTGCTGGATCTCTGGATGCAGCGTCTCGTCAAGTCAGCCGACTATCTATCCCAATGTGTGCATGGGATTCCTTCTTTTGTTTTGATGGCGACTTGAAACGCTTATCTTGGCAGAAAAGGGAATCCCCTATTTGCTAAAGTTCTTTCTTTTCAGTTTGATCCAAAGTTCTGCAAGGATGGCCTGGCTGAAGATTCTCATGAAGCGCGGGCGGGATATCCGACGCGAAGAAAGCGTTTAAAAAATGGCTGGCTGGACAACGATTCTCGAGACCATTGGCAACACCCCGCTTCTGAAACTTGACCGGATTGCCGATTTCCCGGTCTTCGCGAAAGCTGAATACCTCAATCCAGCGGGCAGTGTGAAAGATCGTGTGGCGCTTCACCTGATTGAACAGGCCGAACGGCGCGGTGAACTCAAACCAGGCATGACGATTGCGGAAGCGACTTCCGGAAATACCGGCATTGGCGTCACCTTTGTAGGCGTTCGCAAAGGATATCGGGTAATCATTGTAATGCCCGATAACATGAGCGAGGAACGTCGTAAGATTATCAAAGCCTTTGGCGGCGAGTTGATCTGTACCCCCGCAGCGGAGAGCCTTAATGGCTGTTTGCGTAAACTCGATGTCTTGAAGCAGGAAATACCCGATCTCTACATCCCCGGCCAATTTGTCAATCCTGACAATCCTGAGATCCATTATCTGACCACCGCTCGCGAGCTCTGGGAGCAAATGGATGGAGACATCGATGCCTTTGTCGCCGGAGTCGGTAGTGGCGGTACGCTCGCGGGTGTCGGACGGTTTCTGAAAGAGAAGAATCCTGCTATCCAATTGGTAGCTGTTGAGCCTGCCAATGCGTCTGCCTTGCTCGGTCAGGAACCGGGGCTGCATCGCATTGAGGGAATCGGCGATGGCTTTATTCCAGATGTGCTGGATGTTTCTCTGGTTGATCACATCATCACAGTAACAGATGAAGATGCCATTACCATGGCGCAACGCCTGACACGCGAAGAAGGAACCTTGGTCGGAACCTCCGCCGGAGCGAATGTCTGGGCCGCAATTGAACTCGCACAACGAATCGGTTTCGACAAACGTATCGCCACAATCTTGCCGGACCGCGCCGAGCGCTATTTCAGTACAGCGTTAATCTGATCGCACCCGCTTTCGTATCGACCACGCAACGCAAACATGGCACAATAACGGTGTGTTGACACCTCGTGCCCGCAAGCGTCATACGCAAAAAGAGCGTCCTACGTCTCAGGGATCACGCACGGGCTCAACGTGATGGTGCCGATATAACACTGGCTTTTCAACTGACAGAGGTTCGTTTCATTGACTGCATGGCTCAGACAGGCTGTTTGGATGCTGGCCCTTTTGCCCTTTTTCGCTGCTTGGAGTGATGACTTGGCAACAGCCCGCGCCGCCCTACAGGATCACCTTTATCCTGTCGCGCAGACGCATGCCGAAATGGCGCTGGAAAAATCGTTCTCCAACGACGCCTTCTTGATTCTGATCGAAGCGTTGGCTGGACAAAAGTATCCCGATCAAGTTTTGCAACAGCTCGATGCCCACACGAATCTGGTTAGTCAGGCAAGTCAACCGGAAGCCTTTGCCTATTGGCGCAGTTGGGCGCTACTGGAACAGGGTCATGCTCAAGCCGCGATTCAAGCCGCCCAAATACCTGATCGTGCAATCGGTCCTTATGCCGACGCGCTTCGTCGTTCAAGTGCACGAGCACACCTCACGGTTGGGGATATGAAAGGTGCTCTCGCATACTATACCCTGATTGATCGCAGCTCAACGAACCTGAAAACCCGCGCCGCCAATGCCTTAGAGTGGGCTCTGGTGCTAGAACAAGCGGGACAGATCAACGAAGCGATTGATGTGCTCAAACGTCAGTCCGAGTTGAACATCATTGCGGCCACAATCAGCGAGGGAGCCTTCCTCCGTGGACGATTGCTTTTTCAACAAGGCAACACCGATGAAGCCACACGCATTTTCACTCAGCTGGCCATGAATGAGCGTGCCCCCGAACGCGCACGGGTACAGGCCTTGGTGCAGATGAGTGAGTATACCATGCGTGCCAACCAAACCAATGAAGCGATTGCTTATGCACGAAGCGCCTACGAACGCGCCAGTCAGCCTGAGACCCGCCGTTTGGCTGGGTTCCGTCTAGGGGATCTACTCGCAACAGATGCGAAAACCATTGATGAGGGCGAAAAGATCATCAGGTCTCTCGTGCGCGAGTTTCCGGAACATCCTCAAACCATGGAGGCACACCTCAAACTAGCCGATGCGTTGCTACGGTTGAACCGACCAGAGCGTGCAGCAGACGAGTACCGGATCTTTCTCGAAACCTACCCCCCCTCCTCTCTCAATGCCGCAGTCTTGCAGGGCCGTGGCTGGGCTTTGATGCGTCTGGGACGTTATGCTGAGGCAGGCGGCATGTTTCAACGTGCGGCTGAAGCAGTCACCAGCGATACCGAAAAAGCCGAGTGCCTCTTTAAACAGGGCGATGCGTTACTCGCCGATACCCGTTTCGCTGAGGCTGCTAAAATCTATGCCGATCTCGCGCAGCGTTTTCCTAAAAGCAAGTTGGCCGCACGTGCGTTCTATCAGAGTGCTGAATGTCTCGAACGAGCAGGCCAAGATCAAGAAGCTGCTACGCAATATCGTCGAGTGGCCGAAACCTTCCCAGAGCAGCCAGAGGCCCCAAATGCCCTACTCCGCTACGCAGCCTTGCAAATCGTTGGGGGTGTCTATGAAGATGCGATCAAAACCTATACCGACCTCATCGGAACTTATGCGCAGAGTTCGGTTCGAGCGAACGCGCTCATGGGACGTGGAAGAACCTATTACCGGATGTATCGCTTTGATGCAGCCATGCAGGATTTTGCAGCCGTGGCTGAAAGTACGCCCACACGACGGGATGAAGCCCGCTTCCTGCTGACACAGTGTCTCTACGGGTTGGGCCGTGATAAAGAAGCACGTGCCTCAGGTGCCGCTTTTCTGCTGGAATTTCCAGAGTCACCCCGTTTACCCGATATGATTTTATGGCTGGGTAAATGCGACTTCAACAGCGGCGCTTTTGAGGATGCCAGACGCTTCTTTTTGGACTATGTCACGCGCTGGCCCACGGGTCACTGGGCAGATGCCGCGCTCTTATGGGCTGCACGCGCCGCAGAGGGAGCAGCCGATTTTACAGGCGCGGTCGAGCTCATCACGCGCTTGGTGAGAACCTATCCTGAGAGTCTACGACTGACAGAAGCACACTTGGTACAGGGAAATGCACTGATGGAACTAGCCCGCTTTGAAGAAGCCATCCTCCTTTTTGATCAGGTGATCAGCAAAGTCCCCAAAACCGAAGCCAGCCACCAAGCGTTGCTTTGCAAAGCGGATTGTCTTTTTGCCCTCGGCGCAGGCCATGAGATCCGATATCAAGAAGCTCTGACCGCCTACCGCACCTTACTGGATTACGAGGGTATCTCCCCTGGACTGACGCTGCAACTGCAGTTCAAAATTGCCCGCTGCCTTGAGAAGCTGAAGCGCATTGACGAAGCAATTGATACCTATTATGCACATGTCATGATTCGCTATCAGACTGAACGCACGCAGGGCGTTTGGTTTGATGAGACCGGCGACAGCCTCTTTGTGCGAGCAGCCTTTAGTCTGGCAGAGCTGTATGAGCAAAAAGGGCAACCCGAGCAGGCGATTCAAGTCCTTGAACGGGTTCGACAATCAGGCGTGCCCGGCAGTAGCGAGGTGCAGCAACGTATCGAGCGCCTGCGTAAAAAGAAGACAGGAGGATTATGACAGTCCTAATGCAAAGTGGGCTGGTATTCTGGTTGATTGTCCTACTCGGAATTGCTGCCGTTGCGGTGTTCTTCGAGCGCTTACTGAAGTTGCGTCGTGCACAAATTGATTATGGCGACTTTCTCAAGGGCGTCTGCAATGTGCTGGCCAATGGCCATATTGAAGAGGCCATGATGATTTGCGAAGAGAGCCCTGGTCCTGTCGCAGCCGTCACGCTAACCGCCATTCGACATCGTGACAGTACACCAGAAGCGTTGCGTGAAGCAGTCGACAACACCGGCCGTGCCGAGATGTCGCGACTTGAAAGACGGCTTGCGTCACTGGCTGTTACCTGTCAGATCGCGCCCTTGCTGGGACTTTTTGGAACCATTCTGGGCGTGATCCGCACCTTACTCGTGATGAGTGATCAAGCCCCGATCATCCAAAGCACGGATTTGACATATGGACTAATGCAGGCACTCGTGACAACAGCGGCCAGCCTGCTTGTGGCTGCCACAACACATGTCATGTACGCGCTTTTGATGGTCCGAATCGAACGCATTGTTTTGGATATGGAGGCGTCTGCCTCAGAAATTGTCGCTTTCCTGACTGCCCGAAAAATTTCTGAAGGTTAAGCGGATAAGAAAAAGATGATTAGCGAAAAACGAGAAAACTGGAGTCGACAAATCCGGCGTCATCGGACGATCTACCGTTTCGGTGGGCCGTGGTCACGGACGTTGTTGGCGTCGGTTCCTTGGATAAACGCCCTCGTCCTGATTATCTTACTGTTTGCGATTCATGGCCAGCTGGTGATCTCCCCGGGGGTTGCATTCGATTTGCCAAGTGCGCCCTTGCGTGAAGGCACTCGCCCCGGTCTCACGGCACTCATGCTCCAAGTGGTACGGAGCGATCAGCCTATTGGCGAGGAAACCCTGATCTTCTTCGATGATGATCGCTATGTCGCACAAGCTGAGGGACAGATGGACTTGCTCACGGAGCGTTTGCGCAACCGGATCACCCTCAGCGCACAACGCGAGATGCTTCTGCTGGCGGATAAGCGGGTCCCCCACGGTGAGGTTCTGCGTTTTGTAAAAGTGGCACGCGAAGCAGGTGTACGTCAAGTGCTTGTGGCTGAAAAACCAGAACGCCGAATTAGCCAGGAGTGAAGGTCATGAACAAGCGCGGGTCACACAGTGAGCATGGCTATCGTGCTAAAGCGGCACGACGTCCCCTGCTCTTCTGGTGGCAAGTCTTCCTTTTCTTAGCTGTTGCAACCCTCCTTTGGTATCAGATTCCTCCAGCCGCAGTCTTCTACACTCCCCGAACCCTGCGCCCCTTATCACCAGCTCAGGCTGCATATATCACCCTCACACCTGCCGAGGCCACACAGGCCTTTCAAAGTTCGTTCATGGACTGGACACTTGGTCGTTCACAAAAGAACGG
>CAZSUM010000207.1:0-5344 GCA_964610015.1 uncultured Lentisphaeraceae bacterium | reverse complement strand
AGGGGTATTGCGGATCACGAGTGGCCGAGTCATACAGTCGCAAGGTTGGTTGCGGCCCTGGGAAGGGGAGTGGTGTCTACATTTCTCACGGGGGTGTCGGGTCAATGGACACGATCTCTACCCCCTATGGTGATGCTGTTGAACCGCAGACGCCTGGTTCGGGCGCTGGCGGATACCGTTGGGCACGCGGATGCGATGGCGGTGGTGTTGTCCGGATCGATGCCACGGGTCTCGTTTGAGTGGACGGCGCGATTTCCGCTGCAGGTGGCGGTGTTGTCGATTCGAGTCCCTCGCTCAGGGTGGACCTTGGCGAGACGGCTTGCGGTTCGGGTGGATCCATCTTTGTGAATTGCGCTGCGCTCACGGGTTCCGGTACCCTTGACGCCAAGGGTACACTCGCTTTGGGTTACGGTGATCGTACGACTCCAGCGGCTGGCGGGCGCATCGCCCTGCACTACGATTCTGAAGCCCAGGCGGCCGTGATGGAGGACTACAACCTATTCGTGACAGCGGCAGCGGGGTATTTCTCAATGCGATATTTTAATAGTAGCGTTTGGGGTCAGAATCGAGTGGACTACGTTATCGACACTTTGAGGACGAACATTTGGCCACTCACGAGGAATGAAAAGGATTACGTTTCTACAGCCCATCCGACGCCGGGGACCCTCTGGATGCAGGACGATCTGCTCCTGAAAGATGATCCGAATCGGATGACAGGATGCATTCTAAATGTCAACAGTTTCACAGTTGACCATGATTTGACACTTACGAACTGGCTCGCATTTGGTGAGGACGGGTTCACGTTCACGGTGAACGGAAATTTATCGATTACTGGACTCGCTGGCCGACTTGATCTTGGTGCCGTTGAGATCCAGACGCAGATCGGTAACCGTAACCGCTGGCTTAGCGAAGCGTCAAATGCGCTGACAGTGACGGGTGATCTGACGCTCTCCGATTACGGACGTCTTGAAATTTATGCGGCTAGCACAAACGGCGTTATCCCCTATGGAGCGATAATTGATGTGGGAGGTACGTTTCACATAGGTTCCAATACGATGGCTGTTGCCTACAGTAACCCAACGAATGGCGGCTCGGCGTTCCTGAGCGTTAAGAATCTCGTCATCGACGAGCGCGGCATCCTCGGGTCGCTTGGTGCGGGCTTTTCAGGTGGACGTGGCTATCGAGGCTATGGCCCGGGCGGCGGATACGGTTTGAGTTCTGGCTATTTCAGTTCAGCCAGTTACGGTGGCAAAGGCGGCGCTTGGACGAACATCGTTCCGGTTCCCGACACCTATGGGGATCCGTGGCGTCCAGATGTGCCAGGCTCTGGCGGTGGCAATTTTGAGAATCGTTGGGGCTTCTCCGACGGCGGTGGACTGGTTCGCGTGTTGGCCGAAAACGAAATTCAGGTAAACGGGCGCATCATTGCGGATGGACAACCGCTTTATGCTGATCAATACGGCAAGTGCGCCGCTTCTGGCGGTGCCATTTGGCTGTGGTGCAAAACATTCACGGGGTCCGGCCGGCTCGATGCTCGCGGCGCGGATGATTTAACGAGCAACAAGAATTATGCAAAGACCACAGCGGGTGGTGGTGGCCGTATCGCCGTGTGGACGGGGTTTCCTGATCCGGACACGATCTACAAGCTGTGGCTTGAGCCTTCCGACGTGCAACCAGCGACTTTTACGGGAAACTGCTCGGTTGTTGGCGGCGTCGACTATACGCCAACATCGGATGGAACGGGACTGGTGGGTTACGATGGCGAAGACGGCACAATTTCGTTCTTGAATGTTCATTTGATTTCAGGAAGCGTCATAATGTTGTATTAGGCCGCTGACCAGAATCCCGCTTATAAATTCGTATATTGCCTCGCAGGCATTGATCGAACCCTGCTTTTTAGATGCTTTTGCGTGGAGCAATCGGCTGAATATGGCACCATGTTTTTCCATCTACGAGTACGGCTGTGAGCAGATGCGTCGGATCGCCATTGCCTTTACGTATTGCATTATTATTAAAAAACTCAGGACGCTCACGTCTTGTGGCTTCAGTTTCCGAACCATCGGTCCATTTGATTGTATGCGTGTAAGCGTGAAGTGGATCATGTTTTTCCCACTTAACGCCATCGTCTGAGATAAAATGTGCACCATGTCTCACGTGCCCTGTCAGCAGACCGCAGTTATCTTCAAGAATCATATGGTATTTTTCTTTAATTCTGAACAAATCAAAGTCCTCCAGCGCTATGCCCGGAAAAACATCACTGGCTACAACTTTGTATGTCCCGTTAAATTTATCCGCAGTCGCAAGATAGGTCTTGAGTACCTTATCTCGGAAAGCAACCAGCACACGTCCGTCATCGTGAATATACGGCGCCGGATTATTATGATCCTCTCCAAAAGGCAGGGGTTCGTTACAGCGTTTCCATGGTCCGTTAATCGACGTTGAAGAGGCATACCCACACTTGCGCAGCTCACTTCCGATTGCCGTGCCGATGTAATACAGAACATAGGTATCGCCGGACTTTACAATCTTGGGGTTATGACACATCTGCCCATCCCACCATTTGGCTCCCCGTCCTTTTAAGACGACCTCTGAGAACTGATATGGACCCAGAGGAGTGTCGGCTGTTGCATGTACAATCTCAGAATGAGTCCGATAACCGCTGGGAAATTTATTTGTCTCAGGCCAGCGTGATGCAAAAAGATGATAGGTATCGTCAACCTTGATGAGTGATCCTCCCCAGACAAAATAGCCATCCATCCTGAACCCAGAGTTTTTAGGGGAGGGCATCAGGCGATCTATCATTGAAGGCGAGACAGCGGTATCAGCGCTAAATACAGTCTTCGTAACAGTAGTGGTCTCACCAGGCTTAAGAGTGATGTTCACGGATTTATTATCGTAAACAACCCGCGCGGAATCTGGTGCCCTCTTTCCAGCTCTTAGCTTTGCTTCAACCAACTGGCCCTTTTTCCAACGGATATCTACGGTGAGATCGCCTCTAGCCCGTAAACCACGGACATGGCCATCTGGCCATTGATCTGGGAGGGCAGGCAGTAGCTTGATTTCGTTGTTATGACTATGCAGAAGCATTTCGGCGATAGCGGCCGAAGCTCCGAAATTGCCATCAATCTGAAAGGGAGGATGACTATCCCATAGATTATCGAGCGTCGAGCGGCTGAGTATGGCTTGAAGATGATTGTAAGCTTCCTTTTTATCAGAGAGGCGCGCGAACATACCGATTATCCAAGCACGACTCCACCCGGTTCCGGCTCCGCCTTTAGCGAGACGTCCTTCAATAGAGCTTCTGACTGCACTACGCATGACCAGGTCCTCATCCAGATTGATCTGATTCCCTGGATACGCACCGATCACATGAGAGATATGTCGATGTCCCGGTTCCTTCTCTCCGAACGGGAGACGCCACTCCATTAAACGTCCATCATCGGCTACGCGTGGGCGATACACCTTTGGGAGCAACGCCTTAATTCTCTGGACAAAAGGGTCCTCTATTTTACCCAGCGCCTCGGCTGCTTCCAGATAATCATTAAACACCTGCAGAATCATGAACTGGTCAACAGTATTGCCCGCAGACAAAGCCGCGTATTGAGACTTGCCCTCCTTGTCGGTATACGAAAACGAATTTTCCGGTGAGCAGGAGGGTCTCGCCATCAGCATCCCTTTTTCAGGTCCGGGAATCAGCCACGATTCGACAAACTCAGCAGAGGCAGTCAGAATATCCCAGTTATCCTCCAGAAAGCGTTTATCGCGGTTAAACCGGTAGTGATCTAAAATATGAAAGGTCATCCACTGTCCACCGAAGAAAGAACCGCCCCAGCAGGGTTGCGAGGACATAAGCTTTGCATTTGCCCAGATATCGGTTGCATGCCCCATACACCAGCCCTTCATTCCAAGCCTTCGGGCCATCTCTTTTCCATTTGGCTGAAAGTAACGGATGAGGTCGAAGAGCGGTTCATGCATGTCTGAAAGATGGGTCGTTTCCGCCAGCCAGTAGTTCATCTGGATATTGATGTTCAAATGATAATCCAAGCCCCAAGGCGCATTTTCATGCGGATTCCAAACTCCCTGCAGATTTGCGGGAAAACACCCGGGACGTGAAGAGGCAATCAGCAGATAACGACCAAGCTGAAAGTAGCTCTCGATTAAATCAGGATCATCATGCTTACCTTGCTTAATACGCTGCATGCGCATCCGGGTGGGCTGGTTCAGAACTTCATCCGGTGTTTTACCGAAATCCACATCCAGCCGATCAAAATACGCTTTGTGTTCTGCAACGGCCTTCTCTTTCAGTTTTTCGGAGGAGCTTTCTTTAAGCGCATCCAAGTCATGAAGCGCCTTCTTCTGCCAACCGTCCGGAAGTTTTGACCTTGAATCCTTACGATTAAAATCAGTTGCCACAGATAAATAAACTGTAATCTTCTTTGCGCCATTAACCTCGAGAGCCTTATCAGCACCCTTGATTTTATCAGCGGGGAGAACTCGAACACGACTTACAAATTCTGTAGCCTCCGTTCCTGAGGCAGCGGCAACTTTAACCAGATCACCCTCCTGAAAGACAGCGCCATCCAAGGCAATCGTCATGTCAATCGGCTTGTCAGCGGAGATCGTAACGGCAACCACATCCGCGCTCCCTCCGATAAAAACCTCCTGAGTAATGCGCGAACCATCCATCAAGGTATAGTCGTTCCGGGCAACCCCGGTTTTCAGGTCCAGCTCCCGGTAGGTCTTCTTAAGAGCCGCTGTGTTGCGATATTCCAGATTCAGCCACCCAACCAACTGGTACCCATCGGGATTCCTCTTGTCCTGCAGGTGCTCTTGAAAATAGTGATCCGCCCCCTGGTAATCTCCGGCAGCCTCAAGTTCCCGGACTTTCTCCAGATGTTCAAAACAATTTTCCTTCATCAACATTGGAGAGCTGCGATTCCAGATAGTTTCTTCATTTAGCAGAATTTTCTCCTTCGGAAAATCTGCAAAGGGCATCGCGCCTAGCCGTCCGTTGCCAACAGGGTATGCCACATCCCATTTTGAAGCTGGGGCATCATCCCAGATCACGAGGTTAGTGTCATCAGGCCTTGCAAAAACCGTAAAGGCACAGAGACCCGCACTCACTAACGAAACAATTGATTTCATAAATTTAATCTCCGTGCTCATCAGACCCTCCGTTATTTCCCATACAGGCACCCCCGCGCCTGTACGTCTGGGAGGTTGACGTTATCGTACGGGTTTTGAGGTCTACCGTCAACGCCGGGCCTCAAAAAGTCACCGCTCGCTGTCAAGAGACGGGGTCAAACCTCAAAATAGAAAATAGCGACTTTGGCAGCGGTTGAGG
>CAZSUM010000206.1:0-5358 GCA_964610015.1 uncultured Lentisphaeraceae bacterium | reverse complement strand
GGAGAGGTCGGAGGCTCGGCTGCCGGACCGCTGATTCCAGCATCGCCGGAATCCGCTACCTTGAACTCGGTCTATCTGGGTTCACGCCGCAACACCGTGGATATTGAAAGCAAAATATGGCGCCTGCGCGGTGAGGCGGGACTGGAATTCGCGACACCGGTCACAGACCGGCTGAACCTCTATGTTGCACCCCAGTTTGTGCTTGAGTTTGTCGACATGAGCGTCGACCGGCAGGAAAGCAGCACAGGGAGTGGGTCAAGCTCCTCAAGTTCGCAGAGCAACCACAAAATGGCCGTCCACCCCGGTATCCTGCTGACCGCTGGCGCGGATTACCGCGTCAGTGAGAACTGGTATGCAGGTGCCAGTGTCGGTTACGAGTGGCTTTTCCAAGATCCATATGTGCGTGTGGGACCTGACAAGGTGACCTACGATCTAAACGGCGGCGAGGTCAGCCTGTATATCGGACGGCACTTCTGATCCTTCTATAAGCCGCAACTGAAAACAAAAAAGAGAGCAAGGGCAGCGTTGCTGCCCTTGCTCGTTTTGTTGACTAATGCGCAGTGGAGCCAACAACCCCCTTTGTCCCTACGAATGGGATTCAAGTTGTTATCTGTAGCTATGTCTTTATAGCCACAGATAACAGCCCAGTTCTTTACAGGCTCTTAATCTGCTCAACTGTCATCTGATTCTTAACCGTTTTCACGCCATCGATATCGTTGGCGTATTCAGAGGTTAATTCCTTTTGAGCCAAGCTTGAGGCGGTACCCGTGAGCGTCACATTCCCGTCTTTCACTGCGACATCGGTCTTACCGGCATTAACGTTGCGATGGAAAAACAGCGTGATTTTAACCTTCCGCCCAATCCAGGTGTCCTTACTTTCAGCGTCTGCTTCAGCTTCAGTCGCCAGTTGATTATCCACGCTGATGACACCAGGCAAACTCGCTGCAGTCTCCTGGGCCAATCCCTTGTGTGACTCTTCGGACACTGTTCCTGTCAATGTCACGACACCCTCTTTGGAATCGGTTTTGATCGCAGCGTCCTTCAGAAAAGTCTGATAGACATACGTTTTCTTGAATGATGCCTCAATCTTGTCATCCGTTTCCGATGCATGCAGAGCAGTTCCGGTTACGATAAATGCCGCCGCAGTTGTGGCAAGCACGAATGAATACTTGGATTTCTGTTTCATACTATGGTCTCGATATTTTCGTCGTTGGTGTTTTGTTTGTTGTTATTTGAAGGATACGTGATGAGCTTGATTTATTGCATGGGTGACACGCCTTCCCTATCGGATTTAAAAACCCCAGTTAACAAAAATCATACCCGGTGCCAGTTGGTCGGGCAGTGCACTGAACCACGCATTTGAGGGAATCAAGTTAACCAGACCGATCTGGACTCCGGTTTCAGCCGACTCCGCATAGTTGACAAAACCGAACTGCACACCGGTCAGTTTACCCGCATAGTTCACCCAGCCGGTCTGCAGACCCTTCATCGTGCTGCCCGTGTAATTCATAAAGCCGGATTGCCAACCGAGAAAATCACCTGTTGTGTAGTTGACAGCCGCCCACTGGAGACCCTTGTAATCATCGGCATAGTTGAGAATGAACGCCAGGCTCAGGCCAGCACTCTGTCCGGTGGATCCGTTGACAAACCCGAGGGCCAATCCTGTCTGCGGGTTTTCACCCCAGATGCTGAGAGCTAATCCTTCAATCTCCTCACTGCGGTCATAAATGGCGATTTCGGGAGTCAGACTGAGCTGTATGGGCTCGCTGGCCATGACACTGCTTATGCCTATCACACCTGCTAGAACTGTTAATACCTTTTTCATAACTGTTTCCTTCTCTTGGATTGTTTATTCAACTCGGTTGCTCTTGAAGTTGTCGATGCTGTTAAGTAACAACACAAAAACAACCCTCTTTCTTGTAACCGCTTTTTCTTTATACGAAGATAGGTTACCCCCTTGGATGATTCAGAACCATAGGGTGTAACCCTACCTGATTTCCCTTGTCTCTCCTTGGGGTTCTTGGGGTTCTTGGGGTCTTGGGGTCTTGGCGTGCGACAATGACTCGAAGCCAAGCACCTTGTTTCTGAACGCAGAGACGCAAAGACGCGGAGGGAAAGAGAATTGCCTGCTAAAATCTGCCACGCAGTAAGAACGCATCCCCCTGTGGGATGCCGTAGCCTTGGCAGAGGTGCCAAGGCTACAGCGTTCCGCAGGGGGAGACATCTCTACCAGAGACAGGGATCACAGGCCAACGACTTTTGGCGCACCCTCGATCTCCAAAACCACAACAGAGGCATTGGCGTCCGGTGCCGCAGACGGCAGCGCAACGGAAATGCCCGCGCCCTCTTTGGTTGTCACGGCCAGCAACTTTTCACAATCGGCGAGCAAATAGGCCTTTTCGACTTTGTTCGCCAAGGGTACCGCCAGCACGCCGTCTTTCGGCCAGTCGAACACCTGCAAGTACAGCTTGCCCGTTTTCTGTGTGCAGCGGCCCCACGCCAACTTCGCAAAGGGGCTGGCGGTCGTGCCGTAGATGGCCTCGCTGTTTACCTTCATCCACGCGCCAATGGCAGCGAGTCGGTCCACGCTGGGTCCAGGAATCAGTCCCTCGCTGGTCGGCCCCACGTTGAGCAGATAATTACCGCCCTTGCTGGCGCAGTCGATCAGATTGCGGATCAACATCTGAGCCGACTTCCAGTTCTGGTCGTTCTTATTGTAGCCCCAGTGGTTGTTCATGGTCATGCAAGACTCCCACGCCACGTCGGCACCGAATCCGGTGGCCGGAATCTCCTGCTCGGGCGTACCGTAGTCGCCAACGCTCTGACCCTTGTCCATGCCCTGCATGCCCGAACGGCCCTTGCCGACGCGGTTGTTCACAATGATGCTGGGCTGAAGGCTACGCACATAGTTGTAGAGATCAACACCGCGCTCATGCGTCCACGGGCTCTCCCATTCGCCATCGAACCACAGAATGCCGAGCGGACCGTAGCCAGTGATAAGCTCCTTGAGCTGCCCCTTCATGTAGGTAACATAGCGGTCCATGTCAGGCTCGCCCGAAGCCTTGTCGTTCCACGTGCGGCGCTTGCCCCAATCTGGGTGGTGCCAGTCCATGATCGAATGATAGAGACAGAATACGACGCCCTGCTCCTTACAGGCGGCCGCGAGCTCTTTGAGCGGATCGCGCTGGAACGGCGTGCTCTTGATGCACCAATCCGTCAGTTCGGAACGGTACATGCCAAAGCCATCATGGTGTTTGCTCGTGATGACGATGTACGTCACACCCGCGTCCTTAGCCATACGGACCCACGCCTTGGCATCAAACTTTACGGGGTTGAACTGCGCGGCAAACTTCTCGTACTGGCTCACCGGCATCTTGGTCTCTTCCATAAACCACTCGCCGTATTTCGTCTGGCCGTTCCATTCGCCTGCGGGTACTGAGTAAAGACCCCAATGGATGAACAGGCCAAAACGCGCCTCTTTAAACCACGTCATACGTGTGTCTTTCTCCTGCGGCGTCTCTTTCGTAAAGTCCCTTTCCGCTGCGGATAGCGCACCTGCTACCACGCTCAGACATACCGCCACCGTACGAACACGAATCATGCTCATCATACTCATAAACCCCACCTTTCTCCTGGTGAGTGTCTTTGTTTTGTGCGCTGACATGGCGCACAGATACACCCATCGATGTTTATAAGGTTATTGTGGCGCATCGACCTCCGTCCGGCAAGAGGTTATTACATCTCATACGAAGCTTGTGAAGAAACGTTATTCTGTCGTCCACGCTTGACCAATGCACACGAAGTGCTTGAGTTGGTATCGTTTTTAGTACTGATTATTGAACACGAAATCGTTCTGCTGGATATCGGCAGCCACAACAACGTCTATTAAATTTCGAGCGTTTCAAACGTGACGTTCCAGATCTAGAGTGAAAAGGCATCACCTATTTCAGGGCCGGCTGTTGTGCTGACAGTTCGGCGGGGACATCGCCGACGCCGGAGAGCCATACGTGTTTCATGGCTCGGGTAATGGCGACGTACAACAAGGAGAGTTCGCCCGTCAGCTGAGCCCGTTGCGAGACCTGATCCAAACTCTCGAATCCTGCTGGCTTGAGTGGCCAGACACCTTTGTTCAAACGGGGCAGAACAACACCGACGAATTCAAGCCCCTTGGCCCGGTGCATCGTCGCGATGCGCACCGAGTCTTTCATGATGCCGTCATCGTCTTCGGTTTTAATCTCAAGGCAATCGAGGCTGCGCCGTTTGAGGGCTTTGCCGACGGCCGACACTTCTTCCTTTGTCCGGCAGAGAACCGCATAGTCGCACAAAGACCGTTTGTCTTCAGAAGCCCAGTCCTTCAGCTTCTTGGCGACCGCGTCCATTTCCTCTTCAAAGCCATCGAAACGCATGATTTCCGGTTTGGCCCCGACCACAAGCGAATGGTAACCCTTGTTGTTATCGCTCTCGCCATCAAGATCGTCGACCGGAACCCCATCAAGCAAGGCGACGGCAAGACGGCGGATATGTTCGGTGGAGCGGTAGTTGAGGTAGAGTTTTGCGGAACGGCCACGCACGTTGATGCCGCACTTATTCAAGATCGCACGGCGACCGTAAATGCGCTGATGGGCGTCGCCGACCAGCGTCAGCGAGTCGGGCCTGCTGGCGTCGTAGCGATTCCCCGAAAGCGCACGCACCAGCCGCAGCGCCGGCATGCTGAAATCCTGCGTCTCATCCACGATGACGGAGGCGTAGCTCCGCGCGCCGGTGTCTTTGGCGACAAGTCGCGCCGCACTGTCCATGATCTCGTCGGGCTCCATCATCTTGTGCGTGCGCAGGATCGCGCGGTACTGTTCGAAGACACTCCAGATGGCCTTGCGGTCCTTGCCCGGAACCCGCGTTCCCTGACCGATGCGCGGCACGCGCAGATACTCCGACTCCGAAGCAAGCTGGTTGGCCAGCACGACCTGCTCCCACTCGTGCAGGAAGAATGCGACCTCCAGCGTGCCGTTATAGTCCGAGCGGGTCAAGGCCTTCTCCATCATTTCACGCCGCTTGTCGCCTGCCATGATGGGATTGACCGCAATGCCCTGTTTCCGCAGATATCCGAGCGCCCATTGATCAAGATTGACCACTTCGATCCGCGCCAGCGTCTCCTCGGAACAGATCGAGGCCAGCAGCTTTTTAATGTCAGAGCAGAGATTTCGCGTGAAGGTCGTGAAAAGCAGGCGCTCGCCGTTGAGAAAAACTTTCTCCAATAGGAACTTCGCGCGGTGCATGGCCACCACCGTCTTGCCGGTGCCCGCGCCGCCAAGCACCTTTATGGGGCCATTGACACGCTTCTGGACAATCTTGCGTTGCGAG
>CAZSUM010000205.1:0-5374 GCA_964610015.1 uncultured Lentisphaeraceae bacterium | reverse complement strand
CTACGCAAACAACAGTGTCGTTCCCATTTCGGCCCCCCTTCCCAATGCTTGGACTCAGTTCAATGCGTGGACGGGCGCTGTCGCCACAGTGGATAATCTGACCTCCGCCAACACCACGCTCATCATGCCAGACCACGCCATCACGCTGGTGGCGACCTTCAGGGAAAGCACGCTGAGTGACTACCTTAGCTCGCTCTTAGGTATTCCCCTCCCTGTGACAACCGAAAATATTGACTTTGATAATATTTCTTCAGATGGATCGGAAGTTACCTTGGGGCCAATCGCGGATAACACCCGCGCCTCTTTCAGCACAGTCTATATCGATGCTGGCACGCTCATCTTTTCTTGGCGCGTGGATAGCGAAGAGGGTTGGGATTTTCTACGCTTCTCTGTTGATGGGACCAATCGCTTTTCTGTTTCTGGCGAACAGGAGGGCGTGCTCACCAACTTTGTTTCTGGGAGTGGCCCGCACAGCGTTCAGTGGTCTTATGAAAAGGATGATAGTGGAAAAGCAGGCCTTGATGCTGCGGTCATCGGCCCCATCACTTGGATCCCGGATGCCTTGGCAGCCGAGTTGGGGACCCCGGGCAAACCCCTTGATGCGCCAGAGGGATACGAAGCCGTTCAGCTTGATACAGACCCGCCAGCGGGTGCGATCGATAATTTGGCCGTACGACTCGGCGGGGAAGATCTTGTGGCACACGACAGTCAAGTCACCATCGGTACGCGATTTGTCGGAAGTGGCACCTTGGCCTTCCAATGGCGTGCCTCATCGGAACAGAGCCGAGATGCGCTCATTTTGTTCGTCAACGGACGTGAGGTCGCACGGATCAGCGGCACCAAGAACGGTTGGCAGAGTTTCACAACCAACCTGCTGGTGACCGGCACTCATCTTGTTCAGTGGCGCTATCAAAAGAATGGCTCGGTCAATGAAGGACTCGACTGCGGCTGGATCGACAGCGTCACGTGGACCCAGTTTACCCAAACGCTGAGTGTTGAGAACGGCTCTGGCAGTGGCACCTATGCCGTTGGTGAAACAGTCACCATCACAGCGGCAGACGCGCCTGCTGGCATGATATTCAGCCAGTGGGATGGCGATGTTGACACGTTGGCTGATCCACTAGCGATGACCACCACGCTGACGATGCAAGGGCGTGACATGGCCGTGCGTGCGCTTTACAAGGAGCAAACACTCGCCATTACAGTCATCAATGGAAGTGACGGCGGGGCATGGCCAAATGCAGTACATGAAAGTACAGGCGAACCAGAAGGCATCTATCCTGCGGGTGCTGAAGTGCGCATCTTAGCCGATCCAGCCCCTCTCTGGCAGGTGTTCTCACACTGGCAGAGTGATGACGGCGTCGTGTTTACAGACGCATCGGCCGCCATTACCACACTGATCATGCCCACCAACAGCGTTACGGTCACCGCACTCTATCGACCGCAATCGCTTAATGAACGTCTGGCTGACGCCTTGACCATTGCAGGGCAACCGCTTGATATCACAAACGTATCCACCAACGGCATTGTGGTCCAAGAGCAAGGTGGAATCCGGTATAATGACCCCGTTGTCGTCTTTGGGGGTCCATCCGTTGGCGCTGGAGAGTGGTCTGATCTAACCTTTACCAATTTTGTGGGTGACGGTGTCCTGCTTTTCTGGTGGAAAGGTCAGGCGGAAACAACGTATGATCGACTTCAAGTCGTTGTCAACGGAACAACCGTCATGGGAAGCGTATCCGGAAAGTATGGAATCTGGAGCTTAGCCCAAACCCCTATCACAGGCTCCGACACCATCACGCTACGCTTCATGAGGGACAGTTCCTATTTTGTCAGAGAAAACATTATCACGCTTGACCGCATCATCTGGATTCCGCAGGAAATGATTGACGCGTTTGGGTGCGCTCCTGATATTCCGGACATAAATGGAGAGTGGTCAGAAGAGGGTTTTGATGGTGAAGATGGGGGTGTCACGTGGGTGACAGACGCACCCAATGGTTTGGGGGCTGTTCGCTTTGGCCAGTTTGGTTATGTTAACAATGACCAACACGCGTTGGCAGTCGTCACCAACTATGGCACTGGCATTCTGACTTGGGATTGGGCGTCAAGCAGTGAATCTGGGGCTGATCTCCTTGAACTCTGGGTCGATTCAGATGGCAATGAAGGTGCCCTGCCTGCCTCTTGGATCTCAGGTAAAGAAGAGAGCTGGAGAAGCGTGTACCATGTCATCAAGAGCGGGAATGAAGACCGAGGGACTGCCTCCAAAAATTTGCACCACTTCCTCTTTGAGTACAGCAAAGATCAGGATGTCAGCGTCTTTCAGGATTGCGCTTGGTTACGGCAAGGGCTTTGGACCCCGACCTTTAAACTAACACTCAATTCCGGAACGATTGTCTCGTACACACTTCCGGCCGCCTTTGACAGCATGCCTGAAGTGATCGAAGAGGCCTCTGAATATCACGTCTTCCCGATCGGCACAACGTTGACAATCGCTGCAGACCCTGCGGCAGAGGGAAAGGCCTTTGACAGCTGGGAGGGAGATGTTTTTGTGCTTTCAAGTGCCGTTGCCTCCTTCAACACCTTTGTGATGCCAGCCTCTGATATTTCTCTGACGGCCACGTATGTGGACGTGGTGACAACATCACCGAGCGGATCAACTTCTGGACTACTCGCTGCATCTGCCGCCACCATTACCTCGTTGCAGATTGAAACGGATTCGACCGCTCAAGTCCGTTCTCTCACTGAACCGGATGGCGCGTTAGTCACGTTGGAGTTCTCCGGCACCGCACAGACCGATTATCAGCTCGAGTGGACCCCCTCCCTATCCGGAGCAGAGAGTTCCTGGCAACAGCTCACCATTTTGTATCGTGAAGTCTTGAGCGATACCTCAGACGAAAATCGGCAAATCAAACTCTACGCGCGCACGCCGTCGGCCACACCACAAGGCTTTTTCCGCCTGAAGTCACCCGAATAATACTCTTTCCTTACGGATACACTTATGGCTGCTATTGACCAACTTCTGATATGGCTCGTTTCACAAGAGGGCAGTGACCTGCATCTCAGTTCAGACCGGCCACCCTTCACACGTATTCAAGGAAGACTTGCCCCCATTCCAGAGGCACCGATTCTCACGAGCACACACATCCTCCAACTCCTGCAGGAAATTCTGCCGCAAAAAAACACCGAAGAATTGGAGCGCGAGTGGGATACTGACTGCGCCTATGAGATACAGGGTCAAGCACGCTTTCGTGTGAATGGGTTCCGAGATATGAGAGGCTATGGAGCGGTCTTGCGTGTTATCCCAGAAGTGATCCCAACTTTTGAAGAGCTCAATTTGCCCGAAATATTACGTGATTTCTGCATGCTCTCCAAAGGTCTTGTCATCATAACCGGACCTACCGGAAGTGGTAAATCAACCACGCTCGCGGCGATGATTGATTATATCAACACGAATCGAGAAGAACACATCATCGCCATTGAGGACCCCATCGAGTTCGTGCACACACCCCGAAAATGCATCATCAACCAGCGTGAAGTCCACCGCGATACGAATAGTTTTGAACGGGCTTTACGCGCTGCCCTTCGCGAAGACCCCGATATTGTGCTGGTGGGTGAAATCCGTGACCTTGAAACTATGGAAATCGCCATTGAGACCGCTGAAACCGGTCACCTCGTTTTTGCAACGCTACATACCAACACAGCCGCAACCACTGTTGAACGCATGATCGACAAGTTCCCAGCAGAACGACAAAACCAGATTCGGTCCATGCTTTCTGATACGCTTAAAGGTGTCGTTGCACAAACGCTCTGCAAGAAAATCGACGGCGGTCGCATAGCTGCGTTTGAGGTACTGGTGGTCAACACCCCTGTAGCGGCTCTTATTCGCGAAGCCAAAACGCACATGTTGCCCTCTGTGATGCAAACCGGTAGAGCGCTCGGCATGAAGACGTTCAGCGACGAATTGACCCGACTCGCAGCCAAAGGCATCATCACTGCCGAAGATGCCTATATCAAAGCTGTTGACAAAGTAGACATTGAGACCAAATTCCGCTTATCGGGAATCAGCCTCGACTTCAAACAAAAGGCAAAAGATGCCGCTCAGCAGAGTCGACTCCTAAAAATGCGCGCAGCGTTGCAACAGGCGCAAAACACGTTATCAGCCGAGCCCAAAAACGCCACATTGCTCTGCGATGTTGCTTGGATTCTGGCCACATCGCCTTTCGATGAGTTACGTGATGGCAAAGAAGCCGTTAAACTAGCCGAAAGGGCCAGCAGTCTGTTAAGTAACAAAGATGCCCTCGCTTGGGAAGTTCTCGGTGTCGCACAAGCCGAATATGGCTCGTTCCGCCGTGCTTTGGATGCCACACGCCGAGCCGCAGACTTTTATACTAAGGCGGGAGATACTATCCGTGCGGCAGCACTCACCACGCGCCTCTCAATGTTTGAACAGAGCAAGCCCTACCGCGAAGAATAAGCTCTTTTACTAGAGTTGCAGGAGTGAACCAGCGATTGCAGTCGTGTTATTCCCACTCTGAACGGGTTGCATGGCAAGTTCCAACTTAAGCGGTTGCCCTGTCGGCAAGTTGATCTCTAACTTCTCATGGATTTTCTCACCACACGTTGCGCGTAGAAAGAAACGCGCAGCATCAGGCAAAAGGTCCATAAAGCGCACATGCATCGCTTGCTCCATATCTGGGATACCAAAGGCTTCGAGCATCGCTGAATTAACCGACAAGAAACCACCATCTAAATCACAAATAAACGTGGGCGCAAGAGCCACCTCCAAAGCGGCACGGCTCTTTTTCAGATCCTCCGCCATATTCTTGCGACGCTCTACATTACGAATCGCGAAAACCATATTGCTCCCACGCGTCAGCGAAAGTGTACTGACACCCACTTCACAAGCAAACGTGGATTTATCTTTCCGATGACACCGTGCATCAATCAGAATATGGTTGTTTTCCGTCAGATTTTGCTTTAAATGCTGAAACATTTGACTCGTCATGCCTGGAATGATCTTCTCAATCGGCAAATCCCAAGATTCTTCCCTCGCATACCCGACTAACTCTTCAACACGCGTACTGCAATCCACGACGTGCCCCTGATCGTCCAAGATCAGCAATCCATCATAGAGACCATTCATCAACTGATAATATAACGCGCGTTGATCGGTCTTGGGACGCACCAGTGAGTCTTCAGCATGCCCCTCTTTTGGACCCGCTTTAGGGTGCACAGCCCCACCCGCAGGAGCCGTCTTCTCAACGGGTTGTTCTGCCAGAGCGGGAGGTGCACTCTTATCCTCACGCGGCCTTAACCCAAAGGAGAACGTGGGTTTGACTGAGGCAACGCTCGTAGCAGGCGCAGGTTGCCCCACCGA
>CAZSUM010000204.1:0-5410 GCA_964610015.1 uncultured Lentisphaeraceae bacterium | reverse complement strand
GGAATTTCGGTCGGTAAAAAGCACGTTAGGGACTGTCGGGCAGATTCTGGTAGGGATGCGCGTCCCACCCGTGAGGGATCAGAAGGGGAACATCAAAACGCTCGTACCCGAAAAGGGCTCTTACAAGAATCCCGTTTTTCTGTTCACCATGAGCGTTGTCATTTTTGAGCATGATGTCATTGGTAGGCAAGAGCCCTGGGAGTATTAATAAAGAGTGGCGTTTTGTACGATAATCTGGTATAAAAAAGAGATGGTATTCACAAAACGGCAGCAAAACATTGGAAACAAAATCGAGCAACATCTCAGTCATTCCAACTGGAGCGACTGGCGATGGCAGACAAAACATCGTATTCGGTCTCTGGACGTGTTGGAGTCGTTGCTGGACATTTCATTATCAGAAGAAAAGCGTCGGCAACTTCAGGAGACGATTCAGAAGTTCCCTTTCGCGATTACCCCTTACTACCTTTCACTGATTAATACTGATCAGCTTGAGAATGACCCTATTTTCCGTCAGGCCGTGCCATCAATCCGCGAGTTGGAAGTATCAGCGGCAGATATGGCAGACCCGTTGCATGAGGATAAGGACAGTCCTGTTCCTGGCATTACGCATCGGTATCCAGATCGGGTGCTCTTTTTGGTCAGTAACGTCTGTGCCATGTATTGCCGTCACTGTACGCGAAAAAGGCGTGTAGGAGATATTGACAATATTCCAAGCAAAGCGGTGATTAGAAAGGGAATCGACTATATCCGGAGCAATCCTAAAATCCGTGATGTGTTGTTGAGTGGTGGCGATCCATTTTTGCTGTCGACGCGGTCTTTAGATTGGATTCTCACGGAGTTGCGTGCGATTCCGCACGTGGAAATTATACGCATTGGCACGCGTACGCCGGTGGTTTTGCCTTATCGGATTACGCCGGAGTTAGTCCGCATGCTCAAACGTCATCATCCGATTTGGATTAACACCCATTTTAACCATCCACGTGAAGTAACCTCTTCGTCGCGTCGGGCGTTACAGATGTTGGCCGATGCGGGTATTCCGTTGGGTAATCAGACTGTTCTTTTGGCGGGAGTGAATGACTGCCCACGCATTATGCGGGCTTTGGTTCACAAACTAGTCGCCAACCGGGTCCGTCCCTACTATCTCTATCAGTGTGATCTTTCGGAGGGGCTTACACATTTCCGAACGCCGGTGGGTAAAGGCATCGAGATTATCGAGAGTCTGATTGGTCACACCAGCGGGATGTGTGTTCCTACCTATGTGATCGATGCGCCTGGTGGCGGTGGTAAGATTCCGGTCATGCCGAACTATTTGATTTCTTGGTCGACCAACAAGGTTATTTTGCGAAATTACGAGGGAGTGATTACCACCTACAAGGAGCCCGACGCCTACGAACCCACCTTTTGTGATCGCAATTGCGACAGTTGTAATTTGCAACTGGCAATTGATGACGCGACTGAATATCGGGCTGTGGGTATTGAAAAACTGCTTGCTGACTACGATGAGACCATTGCGTTGGTCCCAGAGAACAACTCCCGTCATCGTCGTCGGAGCTAGGAGAATAGTTTGAAAAATAAAAAAACAGATCGGATGAAACGTCTTCCCTGTGGCAGTATGATGCAGTATGGGCCGATGAATGATCGTATCTACCTGATAAAAGTTGGCAAAGAAGCGACAGACCAATTACCTGATGCCTTGCTTGAGTTTGCGAAACAGGAGGGGTTGTCAAAAATTTTTGCAAAAGTCCCTGCGCAACATGCTGCGGGTTTTGAAGATGAGGGATACCTTGAAGAAGCGCGTGTCCCACGATTTTTCAATGGTCGTCAGGATGCCTATTTTTTCGGCTACTTTTTGGATCCCACGCGTGCGCATGAACCTGCTGCCGCACGATTGGATGAAATTCAAGAACTGGCGCTTAATCAAAAAACACTCCGTACACAAACCGCGCTGGACCCGCGCTTTCATTTGCGGGCTTGTCGGGAAACGGATGTTCAGGCCATGGCACACATCTACCATACGGTCTTCCCTTCCTATCCTTTCCCCATTCATGATCCAGCCTATCTGCTGGAGACGATGCAAAGTCATGTTGCCTATTATGGGGTTGAAACAGAGGGGCAACTGGTTGCCCTTGCTTCTGCGGAACAGGATATCAAGGCTGCGAATGCAGAGATGACAGATTTTGCTACCATGCCGGATTGGCGCGGTCATCGGTTTGCTCAGCATCTTCTGACTCGCATGGAGCAGGATATGGCTGCGAAGGGCATTAAGACCGTTTACACCATTGCACGTTCATATTCACCGGGCATGAATGTAACCTTCAGTCGTGGCGGGTATTGTTTTGGGGGACGTCTTAAGAATAACACCAATATTGCGGGGTGTATTGAGAGCATGAATGTTTGGCATAAACCCTTGCAACAGGCGGGCTAGCTTGTGGGGTTATTGCATCGCCGGATGGGCGAGCAGAACATCGGTTTGCTCCTCTGTGCCGATGGTCATGCGCAGATGATTTCCCGTGATGGGGCCTGGGAAGTAGCGCACAAAGATCTTATTAGCCTTTAGTGCTTCAAACACGTGACAGGCTTGCTTGATCGGCGGTTTTGCAAAGAGGAAGTTTGTCTGCGAGGGGCAGACTTGCCAGCCACGAGAACGCAAGACTTTGGCGAGGCGTTCGCGTGTCGTGCAAATCTTCAGGACCTGAGCATGCATGTGCTCAAGGTCTTGCAGTGCAGCCAGCCCTACGACTTGTGAGAGCATATCCATGTTGTAAGAATCTTTGATCTTATAGAGTGCGGCGATTAACGGTTCCGGACCAACGACATAGCCAAAGCGGAGCCCTGCCAATGAGAAGGATTTTGAAAGAGTCCGCATTACCAGCGTGTTGGCGTTATCAGGTGCGACAGCGTGTGCCATGCTGTTGGTGTGTGCAAAATCAACATAGGCTTCATCCAGTAGCACGACTCCCTCAAAGGTCTTACAGAAAGAGGTGACCACCTTTAGATCATGCTGCATGCTGGTGGGCGCGTTGGGGTTGGTGATCAGAAAGAGCGAGGCGCGATACGCTTCGGGCATGTACCAAGTAAAGTCGTTGTTTAACGCAACCGGACGTTTTTCCACGCCGCGGATATTTGCCAGAACAGGATAGAGGGAGTAAGAGGGTACAAAATATCCGATGCTGCCATTATTCTCAACAAAAGCACGCGTGCAGAGAGCAAGAATCTCATCCGACCCATTTCCAACAAAGACCTGTTGAGGGGTGCATGCGTGAATGTGCGCGATTCGTTCGCGCAGGCCACGACAAACGGGGTCAGGATAGAGCCGTAACCGTGATGCATCAAAGTCGTGCAGGGCTTTGACCACAGCAGGACTTGGAGGATAGGGGTTTTCGTTGGTGTTGAGTTTAATGACCCCGGGGTCTTTGGGCTGTTCGCCCGGGGTGTACGTTTCAAGTGCGTGAACATTTTTGCAGATATACATGACAACCTCAGTGTAGCAGATTACATGACTTCGGCGGAAGCGCTCTCGTTTAGGTCATCAGGCACTTCGCCTCTAGGTTCCATCTCAGGATCAATGGTTAACGGTGCAAGAGAGGGCTCTTCAGCTGGGAGCGTGCGGTAGGCGCACTGGCCAATGGGTAATCCTTGGTCACGAAAGAGTCGCTCAAAATCAGTCTGTTCGGCACTACTACGCGTCATGGCGGGGATCTCTTCAAAACGCGGGTCAGCCGCAAAATTGGCACGGATCTCGTCAAAATAATGGGTGTGATCGGTGGCGACTTCAATGGTGCCGCCCATGATTAAACGTGCCCAAAGCGCATCTAGAAAGAGGGGCGAGAAGAGTCGGCGACTGTGGTGACGCCGTTTGGGCCACGGATCTGGAAAGAACACGTAGACTGTACGTAAACGGTGGCGGGGCAGGAGATAGTAGAAGGTATAAAACGCCTCAAGACGCAAAATTCGCAAATTGTCTAGAGCGAGCCGATTGGCTTTGCGATCGATTTTGCGGACACGCCCCAGCATGCGCTCGATTCCTAGGTATTGCGTCTCGGGTTGACTGCTGGCACGTGCAGCCAGAAAGCGTCCATTACCGCACCCAATCTCGACCTCAAGCGGCCGTGCGGGGTCAAAGAGGTCATCAAGGGGCAGTGGACAAGCGAGGTGCGTGACCGGAATAACACGGGAAAGAGCGGCTGTGGCTGGGTGTGCTGGTTGCAAAAGGGTTGAGGACATGGGCAATCGCTATTGGCAGGTTAACGCTGGCGGTAGAAAAGAAATAAACCGATTATTAGAAACAGCACATTGGCAAACCATGCGGCAGGCATGGCTGGGATCAAAGCATTTTTGGCGAGAATCATGCATCCGTTGGAGACAATATAAAAGGCAAAGAAGAAGGAGATCCCCATAATCACGCCTTTGAAGACACTTTGACGTCCCGTGGCTACACCAGCAGGAATGGCGAAGAGCGTGATGATCAGGCATGAAAAGGGAGCGGCAAGTCGCGCGTGAATATCGAACGATTTTGAAGCAATCTCGGTTTTATCAAGATAGGGATTTTTTTTGATGTAGTGGATCATGTCGCGCACGGTGTAAAATTCCCAAGCTTTGTTCATGAGGAGAAAATCACGTGGGGTTTCGGTGAGTTCCGGCATCGCACGAATGACCAGATCAGTCAGGGTCGGGGTGGGGTTGGCGATGGGGTTGTTTAACTCGTCGAAATATTGATACTGAGGGTAAAAAAGCCACCAAAGTCCATCGAGATATTCGGCTTTGTGACAGGTGATGTCCAGTCGTCGACTCCCATCAGGTCGGTCGAATGAGATGCGAACCCCTTCAAGATTCCCAGGTTTTTCAGGATTCAAGCGGTTGATGCGCCAGACGCGTGCCGCCTGCTGATTATAGTAGGGGAGGTTTTCACAGACACTTTCGGCGGCAGGTTGAAAGCGATTTTCACGTGCAGCACGAGCTTTCTCGGCAGCCCAAGGCGCATAAAATTCATTAACGTAGGCGACCCCTACCGCTAGAATGGTGGCGACCACCAGTAGAGGGCGAACAATGGATGAAAATCCAATGCCATTGGCGCGCATGGCCGTAATTTCGCTGTGACGACACAACGTCCACATGGTGTAGAGCGTTGCCAGCAACAATGCGGCAGGAATTAACCATTGGAGATAAGGCGAGACATAGCCAGCAAAAAAGGCCATCACTGTGAGAACAGGTGGTCGCGCTTCGAGCAATCGGTTAAAAGATTCGAAAAGCTCAAAGAGAACATAAATTCCCAGAAAACCCGCCAAACAATAGAAAAGCGGCACGAGGAACTCACACAGAACATATCGGGTTAGGATTCGCATAAACGGGTGTAAGTATACGGTACAGCTTACTGTTTCGACAATCCCCTTTTATAAGAACCTGTTAGCGC
>CAZSUM010000203.1:0-5438 GCA_964610015.1 uncultured Lentisphaeraceae bacterium | reverse complement strand
GTTCCCCACTTTTCGTAAATGCCACAATCGAAGGCGTGGTACGCTGTCCTTCCGCATTCGGGATGACCACCGGCTCTCCACCTTCCATAACTGACATGCATGAATTCGTGGTTCCCAAATCTATTCCTAAAACTTTTGCCATTTTTAAGCTCCAATCCGTCCGCATTACCGTTCTATCTATCCTGACTTTGTCGGACACAATGAATAACGCACCTTGTGTGCCAACTGAATCCCATCTTTTCGTTGTCCCCTGATATTCCTGCAAAAATAAGTGCTTATGCCTTTTTCGCTTGTTTGCAGATGACTTTTACCCCGTTTAAATAGACGGATCTGTCACACCCAACTTGTCACACGTATCAAAGGTGAGTCACGATGACACACCTTCAACCAAACAGACACATTAAACATTTGTTTAACTATTATTAGTTGATCGGCAATAGATCTCCTTGAGAACCGTTTAAAAAATAAGTTCAAGATAGCGAGCGACCCACGCGTTCAGCTTGACCTGAATAACGACACCTTTTAAAGTGTCACTGGTTTAGACGAGTCACCTTATCCTGTGATTTAACAGAAATGGAGAGGCAATATGAAAACAAACACCACATCTTTGATTTGCTTGGTGAGCCTCTTTTTTGCGCCCATCAGTAACGCTCAGCCTTTCTCACCAAACTCGGACACAAGTCAGACGCGCTCAACACGCCCAACGTCATCCCGCTCTTCCTCTGCGTCGCGATCCATGTTTGGTGCGCCCTCTCGTCCCTCTACACCACCCCGCGCTTCGACTTCATCTCGCGCCTCTACCTCTTCGCGCCCCATGTTTGGTGCGTCCTCTCGCCCCTCGACACCATCCCGCCCCTCGACACCCCCGATCTCCTCCCGCATCATACCCTCATCTAACGCACGTACCCCCAGTTCGACTCTCTCACGCCCGACAGTCACACCTCGTGCGACCGCCAGTTCGCCAACACGCTGGAGCTCAACCCCCACTCGTTCCATCGAAACGCGACCGTCAACACCTTCGATTGCACAGTCAACACCTTCGGGCAGAGTTGAACGCCCTTCTATCGGAAACGCTCCGCAGTCAACCCGACCGACGACATCGGTTGTTAGACCTCGCAACACTCAGCCGACCTCTAGTCGCATTTATTCAGCTCAAACACCGCGCCGCCCTGTGATCGGAACATCCACGATCCGTTACGGAAGTCGTCGTTCTGAAGATAACTCGCACCCCAATCCCATCACACCTCCCCAAGCTAGAACACCCTCGCCCCCCACCCGAAACACACAACCCACACGTGAACCCCTGACAGGCCGACTCCCTGTGAATTCACGCTCCCCGTCTGTTCGTCAGCAGCCCCAAAATAAAAGTGAGATCATGAGTTTCCGTTCTGGTAAAGAACCGACACGTCCCCTCCACTCTCCTTCCCGCATCATACAAACGCCAACCACCTCGTCTCTCAGACCCCGCTCGCCCACTCCTTCCTCCTATCGACTCCCGACAAACTCTCGTTATACGCCCTCTCGTCGATTGGATAGACCTCAACCTCGTGTTAACAGGCCTTTTGTAGGATCACGCCCTCTTGCCCGTCCCTATCAGCGATCCCCGCATTTCTTTGATCCCTGGGCCTTCCGCTATCAGCATGTCGGGTTTACACAGAGCTGGTATCCCGCTGTTATCTATCCAAGTAGTGGATTCAGCTTCTTCTGGAGTAGTGGCCATGCCGGACGCTCCAGTAGCCTCTATTGGACCTCCTACCCCAGCCTGCCCTATTATCAAAGCCATTATTCACGCGGATGGGGGTACTCAAACCTCTATTATGATGGCTGGCGTCACGGCTGGTACAGTGGCTACTCGTATATTTATACTCCTGAGCCTGTTTATCGAAGCGCATACTTTTATGACCCTGAACCTCTTGTAACCCGTGTGGAGACGGTTTATGTCGAACAACCCACATCAGAGGTGAATGCCTCGTCTGAACCCATTGTTTACAACCCCGCGCTTTCTGTATCGCAACCACCTGCATCACAAACGCTCAACACCAGCGAGAATGCGCCGACAGCAACCCCAATTGACGCCCAAACGTCATCCGATCTTAATGACGCCAGTGACTTTTATTTGGATGACCCCTATGGAGCTGAATCCTTCAGTGATTTTGCTGCCGGTGACTTTGATCTGGGATTCCTCTCGTATGCAGAATCGCTCGATCGTGAAACGATCTGGCTCTCCTACACCGGCCTTGATCGCTCCTTCGAGGAACAACTTCTAGATCAGAATGAACCAGCACAACTCGAAGATCAGATGCTTTAAAAACATCCACAATACGAATGAAAACTCCCCTACCTCTGTTAACAACGCTCTTTGTCATTACTGTCGCCACTTTGGGTTGTCAGACCGTCAAAGAAGCACGCAAAGCCCAGCGTGGCAGCCATCAACTACCGGGAGAACAAACGCTTCTTCTCGCCGAGACTTCGCTAACGAATCTCAACCCCGTAACGCTCACTCAATTAGAAAACATTGCATCCTCCAATCATCCCGCTATTCTGCAAGCTCGACAAGCCGTCGAATCCGCACGCTTACAGTGTGTCATGCTCCACTCTTCGCGTTTACCTCAGATTTCCGCTGGAGGTGCCTATCAACGTTCCACTCAAAACTCCAGCGCTCGCGATACCGACACCCGCATGCGGGGTTCGTGGAGTGGTTCGCTTGGGCTCGACCTGTTACTCCATGATTTTGGCCGACTCAATGCCCGTGAACGACAGGCAATCGCAGCTTGGGTCGCGGCTCAGGAACAACTCCGTGAAAGTGAGTTGCAAGTCTGTTACACCGTACGCTCCGCATTCTTCGAGTATCATCGCAGTGATGAACTGCTGCGCGTCGCACAAGAGAGTGAAAAACAGTACGCCCAACATCTAGAAGAAGCACGTACCATGCTCGAAGTCGGAACCCGGCGGCAGTATGATGTCACCAAAGCTGAGGTTGATTTTGGCAATGCCAAACTGGATATCATCACCGCCAGCAATACGCTGGTGATTGCCCGCGCTGAGCTCAACCGCTCGATTGGACTTGCAGAAAATACCTTCTTTCAGATCGGTACAGGGAAGATGCCCTCACGGGAAGAATCGCCGGACACCCTCATGCTTACCGCACGTGCCAATGCACCAGCACTTGCAGTCTTGCATGCCAAAGTCCGCTCAGCTTCTTCGTATGTGGATGAGACCATTGCGGAACTCTACCCCGAACTTTCATTGAGTGCCGATACCGATCTCTCCGGACAAGGATTCCCGTTCGTCTGGAATTTCTCATGGGCGACACGGCTCATTCAAAACATCTTTGACGGGCATCGTAAAACCGCACAGATTGAAGAAGCCGTCACACAACTTCGCTCAGCTCGGTCACGCGTAGCCGAAGAAGAACAGGTGCTGTATCGTGATCTCGTAGACTCCGTTGCACACTATCGTAGCGCAGTTAAAAGCTTGGAAATCGCACAGCTGGTTGAACGTCAAACCCATGAGAATCTTGCGATTGTCAATGAACAGTATCGTGTCGGGATTTCCTCCTCCATTGAACGCACCGATGCACAAGTTATGGTCACACAAGCGCAAGCCGATGTAGTGCGAGCCCGGTATGATCGAGAACTTGCCTCTGCCCTGATCGACCAATTAACAGGAAGTCCAATCCATCGTGATTAGAGGTAACCCCTGAAGCGACATTCCTCTATTATCTTACTAGCACACTCAAGCGGTTGCGATATGACCCACGCTTGATCACACACGTCAATCAACTGTCAGACAAAGGCCCTCCATGAAGCTCTTCCTAATTCTACTTACCATCGGCGCACTGGCTGCAGGCGGTTGGTTCTACCACCAACAAACCCCTGCAAAACCATCAACTACCGGATACCGCACGGCACCCATTGTACGTGATACGGTCGCACAGCAGATTCGCGTCACGGGAACCATCCAGCCGATTCAGGAGGTTGAAGTTGGCACACAGGTCAATGGACGTATTCTCAAACTCTATGTGGATTACAACTCCATTGTCACGGCAAATCAAATTGTCGCCCTGATTGATCCAGCTGTTTACGAAGCAAACCATGCCAAAGATTGTGCCCAACTCGCCTCCAATGAGGCACAGGTCGAGCAGATTGAAGTCAAACTCGCAATGGCTGAAAAGGATTTTGCTAGAAAAACAAAACTCGCAAATCGTAACATGCTTTCCAATGCCGACCTAGACCAGTCACTGGCTGATCGTGACGCACTGAAAGCTCAATTGAAAATCTCCAAGGCTTCAGTCGAACAATCGAAAGCCGCTGTCAAACTCTCTAAAACCAATCTCGACTACTGTACCATCCGATCACCGGTAAACGGAGTTGTCATTGCCCGCAATGTTGATGAAGGCCAGACCGTTGTTTCTTCAATGAACGCGCAACAGCTTTTCAAAATCGCCACAGACCTTAAACGCATTCAGGTTGAGGCAAGCATCCCCGAAGCAGATGTTGGACAGATCCAAACCAACCAAAACGCCATCTTCACTGTCGATGCCTACCGCGACTCCTTTACTGGCTTAGTCAAACAAATCCGTTTGGCTGCTGAAACCGTTCAAAATGTCGTGACCTACCCGGTGATTGTCGAAGCCGACAATCCAGATGAAAAACTTTTTCCAGGCATGACTGCCACACTGGCCATCGAGGTTGCCAGCACAAAAGACGCGCTAGTCATTCCAGTCGCTGCCTTGCGCTTTGCCCCCACCAATCTGGTCACAGAAATTCAAGGTCCAAAAATCTGGGTCTTAGGCACCAATGGTCAACCCGAAGCCGTCAGCGTTAAACTGGGAATCTCCGATGGTCTGCGCCGTGTTGTTGACTCATCAGAAGATCTGCTTGGACGCGATGTTGTCATCGGGTTACAGACCTCTGATAAACCCAACGGAAAAACGCCGACAAACCCCTTTATGCCCACGATGCCCCGCAATTCACGCAGGGCCATGCGAAAAGGCCCCTAACCCTTTTGCGGATCACCTCCGATGCTGATTAACATTCAAAATCTCTTCAAAACGTATCGCATGGGCGACACCTGCGTTCATGCGCTGGAGGGTGTCTCGTTAGAGGTCACGTCTGGCGATTTTGTTGCCATTATGGGCTCTTCTGGTTCAGGCAAAAGCACACTACTGAACATTCTCGGATGCCTCGATACCCCCACCTCGGGCAGCTATCTTCTTGACGATATATCAGTCAAGGGGATGTCACGCAAAGAACTCGCACATATCCGCAACTTGAAACTGGGGTTTGTTTTCCAGAATTTTAACTTACTGTCACGTACCAGCGCGCTGGAAAATGTCGAACTGCCAACCTTTTATAATCATCACTTCACCTCGCGTACCCGCCACCAACGCGCCAAAGAGATGTTGGCGCGTGTCGGTTTGGAAGATCGTATGACCC
>CAZSUM010000202.1:0-5486 GCA_964610015.1 uncultured Lentisphaeraceae bacterium | reverse complement strand
TGCTGTTGGATGGTACGCGCGGCAGGATCGTGATCAATCCGGGGCAGGAAGATCGGCTTGCCTTTGAAAAGATGGTGGCACGCTCGAAGACTTTTGCAGAACGAATTGAAGAGGGCAAAATGCTTCCCGGGTGTACACAAGATAAGCACCCGATCCCCTTGCGCGCCAATATAGATCCTAGCACACCGTTGACCAGCTTATACGCTGTGGGGGCTGAAGGCGTTGGTCTCTATCGCACAGAATACCTTTGGCTTAGTTCAGATCATGAACCGAATGAAGAGGAACAGACCCAAGCGTATACTGAGGTTGCTCGTGCGTTACCACGTGATCAGCATGTTACCATTCGTGTACTGGATCTCGGGGGCGATAAGCTCATGCGACATGAGGCTTCGCCTTCACCGCATAAAGAGTCAAACCCATTTCTTGGGAACCGCGCCATTCGTTTTCTGCTACGAAATCCGGATGTTTTTCGTCGTCAATTACGCGCGATCTTGCGTGCAAGTGCGCATGGGAAAATACAAATACTCTATCCCATGGTGGCAACAATTGAGGAGTTGCGTGCCGCCAATTTAGAGCTACATTTTTGCATGTCCGAATTGCGAGCGGCAGGGGTTCCCTTTGATTCGGAAATCCGGCGCGGCGTGATGATTGAGATTCCTGCGGCGGCTTTGATTGCTTCAGCTTTGGCGAGGGAGTCGGACTTTTTTTCGATTGGCACGAATGACCTAATCCAATATTCGCTGGCTGTTGATCGTGTCAATGAAACGGTTGCACGCCTCTATCAGCCGACACATCCGGCGGTGTTGCAGTTAATTGATCTAACAGTCAAGGCGGGGCATGCCCACCATATCCCTGTTTCAGTGTGCGGTGAAACAGCATCCGATCCGGTTTTGGCGTTTTTGTTGATCGGAATGGGCGTGGATGATTTAAGTATGTCCCCCAATCTCATCCCGAGGATTAAGAAAGTGCTGACCCAAGTTTCGTTGTCTGATGCCCAGACTCTGGCAGCGAAAGTTTTGCGCATGGTCGGTAGCTCAGCGGACAAAATCTACGCCACTTGTCGCAATGAGCTGTTAATACATGTGCCGGATCTGCCAGATCTGTAACTCAGACGGTTAGTGCTTTACGACCAAGGAACAGCGATAAACACTTCGTTGTTGCTATCTCCCTCTTCCTCTGGGAGAGGGTTGGGGTGAGGGGTGTGGGCTCTGTCCGCATTAGATTGAAAACAAGGTCTCATTATATTTTTGTGGTGAGATGCCTGCCTGTTTGAGCAGCTGAATATGTGGCCAAAATTCACCGGCTTCTGCAAGATCATGTGTGTCGGAAGCGAATGCGATCTTGACTCCCTTCTCAGCGCATTGTCGAATGAATTCTGGGTCTGGACGATAGGTGTGAAAGTTAATTTCAGCAGCAACACCAGAATCTGCGAGCAAATTGGCTACGATTGGGTAAAGATTGGACGGTTTGTCCAATCCGTTTCGAGCAAAGAAGCGAAACGGGTGTGCCAAGATTTGTATGTTATGTTCAACGAGATGTTCAACATCACGAATAAATAGTTTTTCCGCCTCTTTTTGAGTGGTTTTCCCTGGTGTAAAGCCTTCTATAAAATGAACAGCACCGACCAACAGATCCCAGTCAGCCTCAGCATCCTCCGGTGCTAACAGCAGGTTCCCACCATCAAATAAATCAACCTCAAGCCCGATCTTGACGAAGGGTGAACGCAGGCTTTCGGCAAACTTTCGGTAGGCGGACATGCGATTGCGTTGCGGTGTTTCCCAAACAGCATGGACTTTCTCCGGGGCTGATTGCCAGTCAAAGCGCATCGCTTCTTTTTTGTCGAAATATAGTTGAAACGCGTGCTCTGTCAAACAGAGGCGGGAAGTTCCCATTGCTTGCGACAACGCGATGCAGGCGGCTGTATCGACGTCCGTTCCACAATAGGCGTGTTCTGTGTGGCAATGGCAATCACAAAGCGTTGAAATCGTATTGGTGAGACTGAGTTCTTCTATTTCTACTTGTTTGCCCTTCAGGTGGATTAAGCTGAAACGGAAAGGCGCTTCACAAAGTGCAGGGACTGTATGGTAGAGGACACCTTCATGTATGCGGGCTCTTTGTCCTTTGTGATAATGGCCGCTCAGGGAGAGAAACACACCGGCATTCTGATACGAACTGATAACCTCACTCGCATTTTCGGGGCGATAGGGATAATGTGAATCAATGGCTGGATAAATAGGCGGATGTTGCAAAGCAATGAGGGGAAGCCCCGGATGTTCGGCCGCAATTTTACGCGTCATCGTAAGGGCTTCTTCAGAACGCGTACAGCCGTGATTTTCGGTATACATGTCATTGAAGACGACAAAGCCATACCCATTGAGTTCGTGTAAGCCTGGGGTGCAAGCGAAAAATGAATTGAAAACCTCTGAGGGCAGATCATGATTGCCGGGAAGCGTGAGAGTCGGAATGCCACTATTCATTAATTCGCTATTCAGCGAGATTAAGTCGAGCGTTGTTTGACGGTCGGAGCCGTCTTCGGTTAGGTCGCCCAGCAGGACGGTTAAGTCGGGCTTAATCCCCATATGTTTTAGACGCAAGAAAACTTTTCGGAGTAAAATGCGGGCCAATTCACCGCGCTGTTGAAGTGCGTTATGTTGTGGACGTGCCATTCCCGTGTAGTGTAGGTCAGAAATAGCGAGAAGGGTCAGGGACGGTTCACTCATGAGAGGACATACGCTTTCATTTGAATTATTTGTCATGCTAAACAATCGGGGTCTGCGATAAATTCGTGGTAGGGTATGAGAACTTATGGATGTGGTCAATACGAAAGAGAATGGGGCCAAAAAGAAAGAGTTTAGATTCATGATTTATTCCAAGCAGAAGAGCTCTCTTAACAGGTTGTGAGGCTAGTCTCCATGATGGGGTGGCTTGAGGATTGGGGGGGGAGCGTCACATTACTTTGATCGCATACAAAGCCGATTGGGAGGATAACGAAAGCAGGGGTAGTCGAGGCTTGCGGCGTCTATACAAAAAATTGTATGATTTGCTCAACGTAATGGTTGGCTTATCTGAGTAATAAGTAGTTTGAAAAACGTTTGATTTAGGGTTTTGACATGATGACAAATTTCAAAGAGAGCACGACCGAACAGCGCAAGATGGATGGCTTTTGGTCGCTCGGCCTCGGCTTGTTGGCGGCTGTGATTTATGGACTGACCCTCTCACGTTATATTTATCCCGGTGAATCTGCGCGGCTCATGGCATGGTACAGCGGCGTGGAGCCGTTGGATTTACCGCTACATCCTGTTTGGGGAAGCGTGGTCACATGGCTGAGTGGTATCAACATCCTCTCGTTGCCGATTCGTCTGAACCTGTTGAGTACGGTTTGTATGGTGGTGTCCGTGGTGCTCCTATACCGGCTTATGAGTTTTTTGATCTACCATGTTATTGATGAAGAGTATTCAGTTGAGTATGCCTCGCGCGTCGCGACATGGGCGGGTGCTGTTTCATCGATTGCCTTTCTTTTTTCCGTACCGGTTTGGCAAGCGGCTACGCGCTTGCAGTATCAAAGTTTTGACCTGATGATGGCGTTGATAACGGCATCTATGCTGGTCTCTTATTCCAAACATGGGTGGAATTTTTGTCTTGTGCTGTTTGCATTTTTAATGGGTGTCGGTGTTGTTGAATCGGTGCTTTTTATTTCGTTGATGCCCGTCTTTGTCGTCTTTCTGATCTATGTGCTTTGGCGTCAGAAAACATTGAGTTTGGCGAAGATTACATGGATGGGGGCTCTCAGTGTAATCGGACTCGGCCTTCACTACATTGTTGCTAAGCGGTTTCTAGATGCGAATGTTGGGGTTGCGATTGGATTTGACAATGTAATGGATGTGATTGTGGCGGTTATAAAAAATCAGATTCAGCAATTGCGGTCTGGTCTGCCACGGGTTGGTTGGTTGATCTTGGTTCTGATGGGTGTTGTCCCTTGGATTGCGTCTTTGCTGGCAGCCTTTCGAGCGTTAAACAATGAACGCTCTTGGAGCCAATATATTTTGCACTTTATTTTAACAATCATGACTGTGTTGGGATTGGCGAATGTTGCGATTTCACCGTGGGAGATTCTAAAGCCTCTTGGGCGTCTGCCGGTTTGTTCCTATTTACTGATTGCCATGACCACCGGTTATCTGGTGGCGTATTGGTACTTGTTGCTTTATGTCAAAAGGGTCAGGGTGGGACATGAAATTAAAGTGCTGACCAAACAGACCGGGGATTGGCTGGGTTTGCTGATGACCTATCCGCTTGTGCTTTTTGTGGGATTAGCCGCGGTGATCAATATCTTTCCCTGTGTTAAAGGATCTGGCGCCTTTGCAGATCGTTGTGCAACCGAAATTCTTGACCGTCTCAATGGAAGAACGTGGTTTGTGACGGATGGAACGCTTGACGATCATTTGAGGATTTTGGCGCGTGAACGTGGACAGGAGTTGAACTTGCTCTGTCTGCAAAAAGATATGAATCCGATTTATCTAACGTCACTTGCGGAACTGGTTGAAAAAAGAGATGTTTTTGCGCCTACCGAAGTCCAGCGGATGAAGAGCACGTTGCAATTGGGCGTTCTGCCGTTTATTCAGGATTGGTTTGCAATGGACAAGGAGATCGAGAAAAAGGTTGCTGTCTTCGGTGTGCCGGATTTTTGGTACTCGGCCGGTATGATTCCAGTTCCCGAATATCTCTTTTTCAGTGGGGTAAGAAAAATTGAGAGTCTAAAAGATGAACCCTTGCTGGAAAATTATAAAAAATTCTGGCGTGATATGGATCAGGTCCTTGCTGCTAATACGTCGCGGAATAGTGATCCGACAATTCGCAAGCGCGCGCACTTGCGCCGGCACATGGGCTTTGTGGCGAACAATCTGGGTGTTTTGTTGGAGGATCTTGGCCAGGACCCAGAGGCGTTTGAGGTCTATCAATATGTTCATAACACGATTGATCCTCAAAACATCTCAGCTCTCTTTAACCTGTTCGAAATGGCACGGCGCGAAGTCAAGGTTGCCAGCCCACATAAAGAAAAAATTGAGCGTGAACTCAAGGATTTCGTGAATAATTTGACGCAGCGTTATCCACTGTGGTCTCTCTCCCGCTATTACGGATATGTGCGCGCACCAGCGATCTTTGCCCGTTTGGGGTGGGGCTGGGCTTTGTCGGGGCAGACCGGTGCGGCGCTTGCTGGTGTTGATTGGGACTCCGCCATGGAAAGCCTCTTTTATCAAGTTAGCCTTATCTTTATGAAGAATCTCTGTAGAATCTACATCGTAGTTGGCTTGGCCCATAAGCAGAATGCTGTCTCCTGAATCAATGTCTTTACAGATATAGTGTTTTAATCCTTTGGTTCGGCTGATTTCTTTGGGTGAAAAAAAGTATTCCATTAACCCAACAGCTTTTTTGCCTTTCACTAAGTCGATGTTTACGGTTTTTCTCCATTCATATCGGAAGATTTCTGC